>NZ_JBQSWC010000009.1:0-132683 GCF_052376775.1 Halomonas sp. AOP43-A1-21
CAAACCCTGGCGCATTGCTTAAGTAGATTGCTCAAGGCTTGCCTCGATTAAAACCGCACGCCAAGCTATACATCCAACGTTATTAAAGGTTAACCAATGGCCTGGGTCAAAAAAGTGATCAGCATAGCGGGTTTATTAGTGTTGGCAGCTGCCACATGGCTGTGGCTTACGATGTTAAGCCCCTGGTTATATTCGCCCCCCGATGACGGACAGACGGTAGAGCAACGCACGCATCAGCTGTTTGTGTATGGAACGCTACGTTATGCAGCTATCCGCTGGCTCGTTTTTGGTGGGTCCGGCAACCCCGAAGCCGCCGTACTGGAAGGTTACGAGCGTGATGGATTGAACCTAACGCGACAAGCTGAGAGCCATGTCGAGGGTTTAAAGTTAACCGTAACGCACCAGGAGCTGGCTCGGCTCGACCGCTATGAACGCCTGGGGATTCGCTATGAGCGGATCGAAAAGCAGCTGGCGGATGGCAGTAGCGCGTGGGTGTATGTCAGATTATCTGAATTCAGTCATCTGCTTATGCCACCTCTCACCAGGCAGGTAGCTCTGATACCATAAGCACCTAAGCGATAGCATTTATTGAGCCCTCTTTCAGGACCAAGGAAATATTATGAGTGACACCACCCCCTACGTATTGGTGCTTTATTACTCTCGCTCAGGGGCCACGGCTGAAATGGCTCGGCAAATGGCGGCGGGTATTGAAAGTATTTCGGGTATACAGGCACGCCTGCGTACCGTGCCGCCCGTATCACCCACCTGTGAGGCGGTTGACCCGGAAATTCCTGACGAGGGGGCGGTGTATGTGGAGCTCGATGATCTGCGCAATTGCAGCGCACTGGCCCTGGGTAGCCCCACACGATTTGGCAATATGGCTGCCCCGTTAAAATACTTTTTGGATACCACCAGCAGCCTGTGGATGAACGGCGCCCTGGTGGATAAGCCCGCCTGCGCGTTCACTTCTACGTCAAGCCTGCATGGCGGCCAGGAAAGCACCCTTCTCACCATGCTGGTGCCCTTACTGCATCACGGCATGGTGTATGCGGGTATTCCTTATAGCGAAACAGCTCTGTTAAGCACTCAGGGGGGCGGTACCCCTTACGGTGCAAGCCACCTAGCGGGTACACGCAGCGACCGCTCTGTCGATCATCAGGAGCGCGAGCTGTGCGTGGCCCAGGGCAAGCGTATAGCCAAGCTTGCCCGGGCCCTGAACGCGATGCGTCAGGAGGCGTCATGAGAGAGTGGCTGGAAGGGCTTGAGCAACGTTACGGACTGGATACGCTGGCACTTCGCTTTCGGCAGTGCGTGCTTCTAAGCTTTGCCATACTGTTGTTGCTGGTGATTGTCCGAGGTTTTTTAATTCAGGGCGATGCGGTTGATTGGCGCCCTGTGGTGGCCTTTGTACTACCGTTGGTACTTTTCTTACCTTCTATTATTGGCCAACGTGCCCGTGGCCATGCCTGGCTCGCCTTTGTGAGCCTTCTGTACTTTACTCAAGGCGTTATGCTGGCCGCCGTGCCTGGGCAAACGGTGCGCGGTGGTATAGAGGCCTTGGTATCGTTGGCCCTGTTTATAGGCTGTATGGGTTATGCGCGCTTTCGTAGTCGGCAACAGCGCCAAGCCAAACGGTAGTATCTGCGCTTGAGCTTTATATGAAGAGTAGCCAACATAAATAAAATTTAAGGGGAGATCTGCTAATGACCCGTAATATTGCCGACATCCGGCGTGACTACGAAGGTGGGCGGCTTGATGAGGCGCACACAGCCCAAGGGCCCTTCGCTCTGTTTGATGAATGGTTCAGCCTTGCCATGGAACAGGAGCCTAAAGACGCTAATGCCATGACGCTAGCAACGGCTGACAGCCAAGGGCGCCCTCACGCACGCGTAGTGTTACTCAAGGGCTTTGACGAGCGTGGCATGGTGTTTTTTACCAATTACCATAGCCACAAAGGCAGCGAGCTGAGTAACGTTCCGTTTGCCGCCATGACGTTTTGGTGGCCCTCGCTTGCGCGCCAGGTGCGTATCGAAGGCCCGGTTGAACAGATTGCCCTTGAAGAGTCGGATGAGTACTTTGCCAGCCGCCCGCGCGGCAGCCAGCTGGGCGCGTGGATTGCCACGCAAAGCGTTGTGATTCCTGACCGACACTGGATCGAAGAGCGTCAAAAACGCTTTGAGCAAGCCTATGAGGGTCAAGAAATACCCCGGCCTATTCATTGGGGCGGCTACCGTCTCTCTCCCGAGATGATTGAGTTTTGGCAGGGGCAGCCTAGTCGGCTGCACGACCGTATCCGCTTTGAGCGCCGTGATGGCGGTGAGTGGGGGCAATTCCGCCTGGCCCCGTAAAGCTGAAGCCAAATAAGATCAGGCCTGCTAACTATGCAGGCCTGATTCATGCAGGCCTGATTCATTCTGGCGATGATTGCTGAATTGGTTAGTCGGGCAAGCTTTCCAGGCGGTGGCGCTGCCACTCGCTTTCGGGTTCGTTCAAGCGCAGCACGGCATCTATCACCTGCTCTTCCATGTTGTAACGGCATTTGAATCCCAAGTGCTTCATCAGCGCGCGCATGGGGTGGTTGTCCACCATGATTTTGCCGATCATTTCGAGCGTGCCAATATGGGTGCAGTAGTCGATCATCTTCTTCATTAGCAAACTGCCAATCCCCAGCCCCTGCAGATCATCGCGGATAATTACTGAAAACTCGGTGCGTATATTGTCAGGGTCGTTCCATACCCGCACGACGCCCAGCATTTGTTTACTGCCATCGGCGTGCTGATGTTCAGCGATAAACGCCATTTGTCGATCATAATTGATATGCGAAAGTATCGATAAATCGCGCTGGGTCAGATTGGATTTATTGTGAAAGTAGCGAAAGCGAATGCTTTCTTCAGAGAGCTGGCGATGAAACGTGGTAATCAACGGCGCATCTTCGGCCCGAATAGGTCGTGCCTCTACCTGCCAACCGTTTTTAAGCGTCACCCATTCGCGCAGTTCCTCCGGGTAAGGCATGATGGCAAAACGCGCCGGGGCGCCTAAGTCCAGCGCAAAATCCACGGCAAGCACGCCGTCACGGTTTAGCAGTAACGGATTAATCTCAAGGCCACGCAGATCGACTAAGTCCGAGGCCATCTGAGAGAGTTTGACCAGCAGCTGACATAACCGCTCGATATCACGTTCAGGCTCTGCTGAGTGCTCGATAATCAACGATGCCGCGTGAGTTCTACCCACCATGTCGGCGGCCAGGCTCATATTCAACGGCGGCAGTGCCACTTGTCGATCGGCCAAAATATTAACTTTGTAGCCACCAATACCAAACACGATTAACGGGCCGAAAACCGGATCACGGGTAATACCCGCACAAATCTGCATGGAGTGCTTGCCACGTTGCATGGGCTGAAGGCAATACTCGCGAATGGCGTACTGCGGAAACTTCTCCTGCACTTTGTCACCCAACTGGCGCATGCCCTGGGCAACCTGGCTGGACGTTTCCAGGTCTTGCAGCAAGCCTGCGGAAATTTTGTGGGGATGCTTACGGTATCGGTAAGGCCGGCAATTACCTTCGTGTATGACTTTGAGGGCCATGGGGCCCTGAATTTGTTGCGCCGCAGTTTCGGCTTCATCTGGATTGGTCAAATAGACGCTTGGCGCCGTTGGAATCCCGTACGCCTCCAACACCTGAGCCGTTTCTGAGTGGGTAAGCGTTTGCCGGCCCTGCTCTTTTGCCTGAGCAATCAGCGCCCGACACTGAGCGCGTATTTCTGGGCTGGTTGAAAACGGCAAGCTTGGGGGAATTTCGTGCAGCAAAGCTTGAACACGCTGGTAATCCACCATATGCATAAACGCTTTAACGGCTTTCTCAGGGGAAATATAGGTAGGAATGCCTGCCCCATTACACAGGTGGCGCGCGTTGAGCGCTTCTTTCAGGCCCATCCAGCTTGTGAGCAAGTTTCGCCGAAATTGCTTACGGTTATCTATCAATGCCTGAGCAGTGATCGCCGAAGGGGCCAGGCGTGTCGGGGCGTGAACCACTAGCACGGCATCAACGTTGCTATCGGCTGCGACAATCTCCAGCGCTTCAACAAACCGTTCGGGCGTTGCGTTACCGCCAAGGTCTACTGGATTTTCGCCCGGTTTGCTCATATCGACCTGGCTTTTATGCAGCGCGGCCTGGGTTTCCGGGCTAAATTCTGCAAGCTTACCGCCAGCGCTAATCAACTTATCAATCGCCAGCATTGCCGGGCCTAAGCCGTTGGAAACGATGGCAAGCCGATCGCCACGCAGCGGTTTCATGCGCGAAAGCGTTTCCAGCGCATCCAGCAGCTCATCGGAATCATCGACCCGCACTACCCCGGCGCGCGCGAATGCCGCATCAAACACCACATCGCGATTGGCTATGCCGGGCGTAGGCGCCATGCCGGAAATATCCGATTGCGGTGTCCGGCCGCTTTTTATCGCCAGTACCAAGCGGTTACGCGAAGCATCCCGCACGGAGGTCATAAAGTGCTGGGCATCGGTGATGCGCTCCAGGTGCAACAAGATTGCCTGGGCGGGGGAAAACTGATTGACGTAATCGATCAGATCCGGTAACAGGACATCCACACTATCGCCAACGGTGATTAAATGCGAAAACCCGACATCACGCCCCGCTGCCCAATCAATCATGCCGTTGGCAAGCATGCCTGATTGCCCTAAGTACGCCACGCGACCTGCTTTAACCGGCTGGCTGGCGTAGGAAGCATTCAGGTGCTTGCCCGGCACGATCAATCCCATGCATTCCGGGCCTAGCACGCGGATACCCGAAGCTAGCGCCGCTTTCAGCATTCGCTCACGGATAGAGCCCTTGTTGTCGCTATCGCGGTCCAGATAGGCGCCGCCAGAAAGCACAAGCGCGGCTTTAACGCCAAACTGCCCCAGGCGCTTTATTAACCTAGGCACGCCTGCAATCGGAGAGCAGACTACGGCCAAGTCGGGCACTTCGGGTAAATCCGCTACACTGCTGAAACAGGGTACGTCCAATACCGCGTTGTACCCTTTGGGGTTTACCGCCCACAGCGTGCCTTTAAAGCCGCCTTCTTGCAGGTTGCCGAGCACTAGTCCACCCAGCGAGGCTGGTTTTTCAGAGGCACCGAACACCGCCAACGTGCGAGGTTCAAAGAAATGATGCAAAAAGCGCGTACTCAAATGTGAGCCTCCTCTGAAATAGATAGCGACGGTGTACGACTTATTGACACTGTCGCGCAAGCCCCGGAGGCGATTAAGGTGGCCTCAATACAATGGAGCGCTTGAATGATTACTGCCTACCTTACCCACCCCGACTGCTCATTGCACCATATGGGGCCTGAGCATCCTGAAAGCCCGCAGCGTTTGGAAGCTATCCGCGCGCGTCTTTCGCTTGCGGGTTTATTACAGCAGACCATGCAAGCCGATGCCAAAGAAGCTAGCCGTGACGCCTTGATCAGAGTACACCCAATCAGGCACCTGGATGCTCTAGATAAGTGTTTGCCGAGTGAAGGGATTGCAGCGCTGGATAGCGAAACCCTGATGAACCCGGATAGCTTAAAGGCTGCGCGGGTAGCTGCAGGTGCCGTCGTTAAAGGCGTTGACCAGGTATTTAAACGTCAGGCAGATAACGTTTTTTGCGCGGTAAGACCCCCAGGCCACCACGCTGAAGCAACGGATGCCATGGGGTTTTGTTTTTACAATAATATCGCCGTAGGTGCTGCGCATGCCCGCGAAACTTACGGCGCCAAGCGTATTGCCATACTCGATTTCGATGTTCATCAGTGCAATGGAACGATCGATATTTTTAAAGACCAGCCTGATGTGCTGATCTGCACGAGTTTTCAATACCCGTTCTACCCATGGCGATATCTACGCAGCGAATGGAAAAATGTCGTCAATACACCTCTGGAAGCCGGTACCGAGGGACCCGAATTTCGTCGTCTTATCGAAAGCCAATGGCTACCCGCCCTGCACGCGTTCAAACCGGATCTGGTGATGATATCCGCCGGGTTCGATGCTCATCGCGATGACCCCATGGGTGATATTTGCCTGGATGATGAAGACTTCTATTGGGTGACCCATCTGGCAATGGAAATTGCTACGTTGTACGCCGATAACCGGGTTGTTTCCGTACTGGAAGGTGGCTACAACCCCAAATCGCTAGGCAGCGGCGCCGAAGCCCATTTAAAAGCCCTGCTGGGGCTGCCTTTCAAAGAAGGCGATTAATGCATCAGCTAATGCCCTGGAACGCCTTGGCGCTATGGTACTATGGCGATTACTGCTGTTTTCAACGTGATCCCTATGACCGCCACTTCTGAAGAACATGCTGCGCTGCGTATTGCTTCCGGCAGCAAGCCGTTTGTCGAACCCCTGCGCCTGGGCGGGCGTCTTAAACAGATTCGTCTTGCTAACCAATGGACGCTAGAAGATGTAAGCCAGCGCACGGGGCTAGCGCGTTCAACGCTTTCAAAAATTGAAAATGATCAGGTCTCGCCTACGTTTAGCGTGGTTCAAAAACTTACCACAGGGCTTAATATCGACCTGCCCCAGCTATTTACGCCACCCAAGCGTGAACGCTATACCATGGGCCGACGTGATCTTACCCGCCAAGGCAAAGGGCAATTGCACCCAACCCCTACCTACGAACATGAGCTGCTTGGCCATCAGTTGGCGCAAAAGCGCATGATTCCGTTTAAAACCATTGTACGAGCGCGCAGCTTCGACGAGTACCACCAGTGGGTACGCCACGATGGCGAAGAGTTTTTGATGGTACTTCACGGCGATATCATGCTTTACAGCGAGTTTTATGCCCCTTTGATACTTACCGAAGGCGACAGCATTTATTTTGATAGCGATATGGGCCACGCACTGGTGTCCACCAGTGCGGATGACGCCGTCGTACTCTCGGTATGTACTCGAGGCGAGGCGGCTTAAAGGCAGTTAGTTGGCTTGGGCAGCCCGGCAAGGCGTGCAATGCGCTTAGGTGGGCTGCCGGGAAACAGCGTCATAAGGTATATCGATTTGCCCTTCTCTTCACCCAATGCATTCTTGGTAGCTTTAACCAGTGGCCGCATGGCCGGCGCCATTTCATAGCGCTGGTAGAAATCCCGCACAACGTCGATTAATTCCCAATGCTCGTCAGTCAGTACTAGCCCTTCATCTGACGCGAGCATTTCAGCGACCGATTTCGACCACGCTGACTGTTCAACTAGATATCCCTCGGGATCAAGGCCAATTTTTTTGGATGAATCAAGATAACGGTATATTTTCACATCTGACATATTAATACCATGTCACGGTCTGAAGGTGGTGCTCCGTTAAGGAGACAAAGCCGTTCATATCTACTGTGGGAAATACATGCGCTTCTAACTGCTCGCCAAGCCCCCAGGATGACACGTCTTCCGCCAGTAAATAGATACGTGAGTGATAGTCCTGCCAGCCTTCCCAATGTGGTTTTAGTACCGCCTGTACGCCTTCTTCGATCAACAGCACTGCATCTTCGCAGCCAACGGCTTGCTGCATCTGTTGCGCTGCATCGCTACCCGGCGCCTTAGTTAAAATATGCAACATGGTAGGTATTCCGCTAAAAATTAAGTACATGCGAATATTGCTGCATGAACGCAGGCATAGCCTCAGGCTTCAACAGGCGCACGTTATCACGCAGTGCAGCTAAAGGTACGCCAATGGCCGCCAAAGAGGCCTCAGAGGTCCATAGGTTCTCAATATCGTACATTTCCAGCATATCCATGGTAGGTAAGCTGGCTTTCTGCCCTGGGGCTCCGCTGCCCTGCTCTTTTACCAGCGCCATTATACCCTGCCCCAGAAACAGCAAATCGACAGGTTGGCCAAAGGCGGCGGCGACCAGCGCCGCATCTAGCCCCTCGCGGAGCAAATTAGAGCCATACGGCGCATGCCGAATTATCACCAGCAAATTTTCTGAATCAGTCATTATGCCCTCTTAAGCAAACGTGATGAGCCGATCACAGCGCTTCTGCAAGGTGAGTAGTTGGCCAAGCCCCGTTAATTCAAATGGCGCTTCCAGATTAAACGATGTTTTGCCGTGGCGCTGCGCTTCTGCTTCGCTGAGAAGCCCACGCCTGAGGGCTGCGGCAATGCATACATCCAGCGCAACATTGTGTAAGTGATGAAGCTCAACCCACGCATCACGCAGGTTAAGTTCATCCTGTGGGGGGGTCATAAGAGATGAGGCGTTATGGACGCCTTCGTGATAAAAGAACACCCCCGCCAAACGGTGCCCTTGAGCGATGACTGCTTGAGCAAAGCGCAAAGCAGAGTGAGGCGCTTGACTGGTATACGGCGCACCCATCACCAACAAACCATACTCCATTGCGTTAAATCCGAATCCGGTAGCCAAAAAAAGACAGACCCTACAAGTAGGGTCTGCCCGTTTACTAACCGCTAATCGCAATTAGTCGTTGCTCATAATACCCAGGATAGACAGCAGGCTTACAAACAAGTTATAGATAGAGACATACAGCGTCACAGTAGCCAAAATGTAGTTCGTTTCACCGGCGCGGTGAATGATCTCACTGGTCTGATAAAGAATCGCAGCTGATGCGAACAGCACAAAACCAGCCGATACCATCAATGAAAGTGCCGGGATGTTGAAGATTAAACCAGCGACCATGGCCAGGATCAAAACGATCGCGCCAGCCATCAGGAAGTTACCCAGGAAGCTGAAATCTTTTTTCGTGGTTAACGCCACTGCTGAAAGGCCGAAGAACGTAATGCCTGTCATCGCCAATGCATTCATGATCAGCGCGCCGCCATTGGGCAGCGTCAAATAGGCTGAAATAATCGGACCTAACGTGAACCCCATAAAACCGGTAAAGGCAAACGTGGCCAGTAAGCCAGCCGCTGAGTTAGCCGTTTTATGCACCAGGAACATCAAGCCATAAGCACCAATAAAGAACACAAATATGTTCATTTGTTGGACGCCCATTGCAACGGATGCGCCTGCCATCACTGCGGAGAAGAGCAGTGTCATTGCGAGTAATGCGTAAGTGTTACGTAGCACTTTGTTGGTGCTTACGCTGTTGGCAACACCGCTTGATCGCGTATGTGCCGTGTTCAGGTCGTTATAAGCCATCTCTTAATGCTCCCCATATAATGTTGCTTACAATAGACCAGCATGCCGTCACCAAGTTCCAGACGCAAGCCCTTATCGTACCGAAACTAAAGTACCCAACCTTTTTCTAACGAAAGGATAGTCAGCTATGCTTATTTTTTCGACTGACCGAGATACTTTGACAATGATTAAAACACTTTCTCTCTCATCGTTGGTACTGACTTGTTACGCCGCAAATGCGTTTGCCTTCTCGCCTATGGGTGAAGATATTGCTTATACAGTTAACGATGAAGCGTTTGAAGGCTATTACGTTTCAGCCGTTAACGAATCAAAAGGCACGGTACTTATTATTCATGACTGGGATGGCGTGGATGATTATGAGCGCCAGCGAGCCGATATGCTGGCCAATGAAGGTTATGACGCGTTTGCTATTGACCTTTTCGGTGCCGGAAATCGCCCCCAGGCAGTCGAAGACAAACAAGCGGCTACCAGCCAGCTTTATGAAGATAGAGCGCGAATGCGTGAATTAACCCTGGCAGGCTTAAGCCAGGCCCGGGAGCAAGGCGCTGCCGAATCAACCGTATTGCTCGGCTACTGCTTTGGAGGTGCCGCTGCGCTTGAAATAGCCCGCTCTGGCGAGGCGGATGATGTTATAGCCTACTCAAGCTTTCATGGCGGGCTAGCCACGCCTGAAGGGCAAGACTACCCGCAAGCCACGCCGCCGATCTTTATTGCGCATGGGGGTGCTGATGAAAGCGTCAGTCTTGGAGAAGTTACTACGCTCATGGACACGTTAGAAGCAGCTGAGATAGCGTATGAAGTAAATATTTATTCAGGCGCCCCCCATGCATTCAGCGTATTCGGCAGCGACCGCTACCAGGCGCGAGCGGACGAGCGTTCCTGGGCCTCGTTTACTCAATGGCTAAACAGCGTATTGGAATAATGGTGTTGCAGTAACGTAAACCGCCACTGGCGATGGTTCTTATCGCCAGTGGCGTCTTTTAGCTTTCTATTTCTTCGTCATCATTTTTCGCCGGAGTAACCACTGTACTCGCGGTGTGCCGAATATCCTGCGCAGTGTATAACCTGGCATCAACGACATGCAGTACTGCGAGTTGCACAAAAAGCACTGCAAAACAGATGATAAAACCTTTGATCATGTCGGCTTTCCTGAACCAGGCTGGCGATAGCCAACCTTTTGCTGAATGCTAGCTCAAAGGTTGCTGAAAGCAATAGCTGCACTAGCCAAACCATGCAATTAAAAAGGCATTCCCAGCGCTTTGCTTACTGATTAAATTCCTCAGTATCGATATCCACTTGCTGCGCCGCACTGTACCGCTCCCCCGCTATTTGATCAGGCGTCATCATCGAATTGAGCTCACGGAGGAGGTTACTGTCTAGTGTCAGACTATCAGCTGCCAGATTTTCACGCATATGGGCGACTGAGCAAGTCCCGGGGATAGGAACGATATGACTACCTTGGGCTTTTACCCAGGCCAGTGCCAATTGAGCGGGAGTAACTTCAAGCGATTGGGCGAGCGACTGAAAGCGTGAGAATACCGCTAAGTTCTTAGCCAGATTGTCAGCATTAAAGCGTGGCATATTAGCCCGCATATCACCTTCGCCAAACACCGTATCGGCCTGAATAGCACCCGTCAAAAAGCCACGCCCAAGCGGGCTAAATGCCACCAAAGCCACATCAAGCTCTTGGCAGGCATCAATCAGCGCAATTTCCGGGTTACGTGTCCAGAGCGAGTACTCCGACTGCACTGCTGCTATCGAATACTCTTTATGCGCTTGATGAAGAGTCTGTGCTGACACCTCAGACAGCCCCACGCCGCCAATCTTACCTTCGTCGACCAGCTTACCCAACGCGCCGACGCTCTCTTCAACAGGCACTTCGCGGTCTAGCCGGTGCAGGTAATAGATATCGATATGATCGGTCTTTAAACGCGCAAGGCTTTCCTCACACTGTTGGCGCAATATTTCCGGGCGCCCATTAATAACCCGCTTTCCACTATCAGCCTCAATGGCCAAACCGCACTTACTAGCCAATAACAGCTCTTGGCGTTTATTTTTTAAGGCATTGCCGAGCAGGCGTTCATTAGCCGTGGCGCCATACAGCGTTGCGGTATCAAAATGTCGATATCCCATTTCAAACGCTTCATGCAATGCACGCAGGGCATCTATCTCCGGCACATGCTGGCCATAACCATGAGACAGGTTCATACAGCCAAGCCCAATAGTAGGCGAAGACACTTCGTTAAGACGCTTAAAAAACATCGACATAGTCAATCTCTGAAAAGGAAATTTCTGCCGCCTTGTTATGCCGTATAACGGTTAACAATTCAATGCGACAAGTGGAAAGCACGTCACTCTCCCTGAGGCATTGCCATTAAGACGATAGACACATAAAAGCCCCAGGGAATGATCCATGGGGCTATAGAAGCGCTCTCTTAGGAAGTATTAACCGGTATGACGCCCTTGAAGCTTATCCAGGAGCCTATCAATCATTCCTACCCCAGGCCCAACGCTCTTATGGAATAGCTCTGAATGAGGCGCGCTAGGATGTGGGCGTGTCGGCGCCAGCTTCTTGGCATTGTCGACTTTTTCACCCAGGTTGATAAGCTCATTGCCAGGAATATGGGTGCGTAGCTTGGGAAACTGGTCGGATTCTTCATCATCGATGTGATGGCGGAGCTGTTTTTCCATCTCTTTAGTAAGCGTCATAAAAGAAGGATCAGAGGCATCAACGTCCTCTAGCTTTTTCATGACCTTGACCAACTCATCATGCTCTTTCTTGTCATGTCCAACTTCATCATGGCCATTAGGTATATGTTTCTCCATGGCGGGGTACACATACATTTCCTCGGCTACCGCATGACGCATCACTTCAGCAATCGCGGTATCTATTAAATCCCGGCGCTGCTTGGGGTCGTTAGTGTTTTCTACCTGGGTTAATAACTCCAACATCTCTTGATGATCGGTCGTTAAAATGTTGATAACGTCCAATCCGTTGCCTGTAAGGCCTTGCGTGTGGTTATCCATACCTTTCTCTCCCTCTCATTAATAGACCATGAGCCGCCAGCTCCATTTTAAGCTAGCACCGCCGGGTAGTTATTTCCAAGCTCGCAGTCAGACGCCTAATACATGTTAAGAAGTTTTTTAAAATCGACTGGTTAGCTGCAGGCTTGGTACTCAACCCGTGCTTCATAAGCTACGTTATAAAAGGATTAATCAACCGGATTGACAAACCAAGGAGAGGATAATGGCGACGTTTATAGTTTACAGAGCAGTTCAGGAAGGCATAGAAATTGACGCACAGCCAGAGTGGTGGGTAGTGGATATGCGTGACGCTGATCAACGAGATGGTGAGCTAGTACGTAAACGCTGCACGACCAAGCCTGAAGCAGATGAAATGGTGAATGAACTTAACGAACAATATGCTGGTTGAGTAGCTAAGCAGCCTGCCCGCTAAGTAACGAAGCAAGCTCCATAAAGACGCCAGAATGAATTTGGTGTCTATCACCGAAGGAACATCCACCAGTCTTAGCGCAACACGGACTGGTGGACGGTAATAATGCAGAAACAGAACGATGCGACTATTTCTTACCACTTAACGATCTAAGCAGCGACTCCACTTGATGGTCGCCCTCACCTTCATCATCGACCTCCTCTTTTGCTAGTTCTTTCTTATCGCCCACCACAGCATTACAGGAATTGCAGTAAATAGTTTCATCTTCATCGGTGTTACCAGGAAAACGGAAATCTTCGCTGCCGCACTGGGCACATCGTTTCGGAAATGCCATTTAAAATTTCTCCTTGTTGTATGCAAAGCATCATGCCATGCATACCTATAGCTTAGCTGATAACAAAAATAACTGCGTATAGTCAGCTTGCTGCATACTCAGCTATAAAATTACCCATCCAAGCCTCCTTTACGGCTCAGCCCGTGGAACTAGGTCCGTACAAACAGATTCTTACAAAGTGGTTCGTATAAACAGGTTCGTACAAACAGATCAGTGAATGAAACATCAACAGTTCTTTGAAGGACTAGCTCTCTTGCTCAGGATACTGGCTTTGCTTTAATAACGTGGCCAAGTGGGTGCAGTTAAGTGCTAGCGCTTTCGTCGCGCTCTGCGTGGTTTCTGGTGCTTGGTCTAAATCTTTGTAGTCGTCCCCCTGCATGGCTTCACCCACCCAATAGGTACAGGCATTCGCAGGTATGGTAAAACCAACGTCGTTCAAGCCCTGGAAGAGTTCGGCGACGATGTGATGGGCACCATCCTCATTACCTACTACCGCCACACCCGCGACACGGCCATAAGAGACCATTCGTCCCTGATCATCCGTTTCCTCAAGAAAAGCATCAAGCCGTTCAAGTACACGCTGGCAGATGCTCGAGTGATGCCCTAACCAGATGGGGCTACCCAAAATGAATATATCGGCATCCAGAATCTGCTTGCGTATTTTAGGCCAATCGTCGCCCTCACCTTCATCAGATGTCACACCAGGCTTGATATTGAAGTCCGCGGCCCGAATCTGCTCACCAACAACACCATGGCGCGCAAACTCTGCCAATATCTCGGATATAAGCCGATCACAGGAAGACTCAGCAGGTGATGCTTTAAGCGTACAATTGATAGCCAGCGCTTTTAAAGGCATAGGGTTCTCCTTCTACACGTTAAGGGCGTTCATGCTATTGGGCTATGCCGACTTGTAGATGCCGCCTTGTAGATAAAGGCGGCTTCGCCGACAGGTGTTAATGCTTGCGCAGTTTGGGGGTTATCTGTCGGGCGAACTGTCGAAATGATGCTTTTATCATACCCACAGCATCCGGATCGCCATGCAGTAGCGCCGACATATAGGCCTTTGCCTGTTCGGGTTTGATATGCGGCGGAATTGGCGGAACATCAGGGTCAGTGAGCACCTCAAGCACTACCGGGCGGTCGGCGCTCAAAGCCAAATCCCAGGCATTACCCAGCGTCTCAGGGTCGCTGACCTTAATGCCTTTAAGCCCGATGAGCTCGGCATACTCAGCATAGGGAAAGTTGGGAAGATCCTGTGAGGCTTCATATTTCGGATCACCTTCCATCACACGCATTTCCCACGTAACCTGATTAAGGTCCCGGTTATTGAGCACCATGACGATCAAGCGTGGGTCAGCCCACTGCTGCCAATACTTGGCAACGGTAATTAGCTCCGAATTACCGTTCATCTGCATGGCACCATCTCCCACCAGGGCAATAGCCACCCTCTCGGGGTAGGCGAACTTGGCGGCTATCGCGTAGGGGACGCCATTCCCCATGGTGGCAAGCCCACCCGAAAGCGATGCCATCATGCCACGACGCAGTTTGAGATCGCGTGCGTACCAGTTGGCAGCAGAACCGGAATCACTGGTAAGAATGCAATTATCCGGCAGGCGTGGCGACAGCTCCCAGAAGACTCGCTGCGGATTGACCGGCTCAGCCGCCGCCATGGCGCGCTCCTCAAGCACCTCCTGCCATTGGCCCACGCTCTTTTCAATATCTTCACGCCAGCCACGATCAGTTTTCTGCTCCAAATAGGGTAACAGCGCCTGCAGAGTAGCCGCGCTATCCCCTACAAGATTTACTTCCATGGGATAGCGCATGCTTACCTGGCGACCATCAATGTCGATTTGCACACCTCGTGCCTGGCCTTCTCCAGGCAAGAATTCCGAATACGGAAAGCTTGAGCCAATCATCAATAGCGTGTCGCAGTTGGCCATCAACTCCCAGCTTGGATTGGTACCCAATAACCCAATGGAGCCGGTAACGAAAGGTAAATCATCGGGAAGCACGGCAAGGCCCAGCAACGCTTTAGCGACACCGGCTCCCAGCCTTTCAGCGACCTGAATAACCTCATCGGTCGCATTCAGCGCCCCGGCGCCCACCAGAATCGCTACTCTCTCCCCCTCGTTAAGTACCTGAGCTGCCTGGCGAAGGTCATCGTCGTACGGAACCGTACGCGGCCTAGAGTAGCCGACGCCCGAATGTATCGTGCCGTGAGCATGAGCGGGCTTTTCAACTGCTGGCTGAGACTGAAGATCATTGGGAATAATGATAACCGTTACGGTACGCTCGGCTAAGGCAATACGTATGGCGCGGTCAACAAGGTGGCGGATCTGAGCTGGGCTTGTCGCCATGTGGACGTATTCATGTGCGACGTCCTTAAATAGTGACACCAGGTCGACTTCCTGCTGGTATTCACCCCCCAAGGCAGCACGCGCCTGCTGCCCAACGATAGCGACAACGGGCTGATGATCTTTCTTGGCGTCATAAAGACCATTGAGCAGGTGAATGGCTCCCGGTCCTGATGTCGCGGTACAGACGCCGACCTCTCCGGTAAACTTGGCATGGGCGCACGCCATAAAAGCGGCCATTTCCTCATGGCGGGCCTGCACGAACTCAAACTGGTCACCTGCTCGGTTCAGCGCCCCCATGATGCCGTTGCTGCCATCTCCCGAATAACCAAATATGCGTTTTACGCCCCACTCACCTAATCGTTGGACTAAAAAATCACCTACCAGCTGCTTACTCATTCAAGCCTCCATGGCAAAGCTTCGCTTTAGCTCATCACTGCCTATAAATTTTACTAGGCATATAGGTATAGATATTGATCTCCGTAAAGGTCAACTGAGTAACGCGACTTGTTAACTATTATTATGCTCTGATTTTATTTTTATCATGTTAGATAACAAAGCTAGAAATTTTTCCACCCAAGAGATTAATAATAAAAGTCATGGCCACAAACGTAAGCAAGCTAATAGTCAATATCAATTAAAATAATAGATTAAAACCATTAATAAATATCTATCTTATCGTAATAAAACTACAATAAATATAAAATTTATTTACTGGGAGATTTCCTTGCTCACAAATCTCATAAAAAAATTAGAAAATTTTCAACTCTGCACTTCTGAAGAGGTCAAAGCTTTAGAAAGTTACATCACGCCTGTCCGTATCCTTAAAAAATCAGAAGACCTTATACAAGAATCAGATAAACCTTATGAAGTTAATATTTTGCTCGAGGGCTGGGCCAGCCGGTATAAAATCACCGATGCGGGTAAGTATCAGGCGCTAAGCTTTTTAATTCCCGGCGATGCCTGTGATGTGCATATTACGCTCATAGACCGCATGGATCATTCCATATGTGCTGTTATCCCCTCAAAATTCACCTCGATTCCTCAGCATAAAATTGAAGAAATGTATGCATTGCAGCCCAGGCTTGCACGCGCCTTTTTCTGGTCCATGCTGGTAGATGAATCAACCTTACGTGAATGGATAGTCAATATCGCAAGCCGGCAAGCTGATCAACGTATGGGGCATTTATTTTGCGAGCTGCTTATTCGCTCTCGTGCAGCAGGTCTAACCACTGATCATGGCTTTGTTATGCCCCTTACCCAGCAACAAGTTGGCGAAGCTATGGGTATTACGCCCGTTCATACCAACAGAGTGATTAGCAAGCTACGCCAAGAAGGATTGATTTCGTGGGAAAATAAATTTCTAAAAATAAATGATTGGGAAAAGATGAAAAAGTTTAGTGATTTCGATGCCAATTATTTACACTTGGACAAGGCAGATCCAAGTTTGGCCAATGAGGTTTAAGCACTACAACACCATTAAAATAATAAAAAACATAAGCATTACATTTAACACCATTCATATTTTAACTTATATAAAACATGTTTTATTAACTCATAGCAAGAAGCCCGACCAGAGGCCGGGCTTTAAGGTTGCATCCTTGTACACTACGCAGGCTTCCTGCCTGCCCATCCTTAGGGAGTCATCCTAACTCGCTATTCCTTGCTGAACGTCCTTGCCCAGTGAGTAAAGATTGCCAGCTTACCGTTGATTTGTAAGTAACATAGTATAAGTGATAGAGCGATATCACTAATTACTCTACTAAGCCGACATTTAGATAAAAAAATGCCAGCCTTAAAGGGCTGGCAACGAGAATAGGTAGGTTCACAGGAGGATCAATCACACATCATGCTTATCACCGGTTATTCCATCAGTAAATTTCCGAAGCCCCTTTTCAATGGGATGCTCATCTTCACTGGAATCATCCTCAGCGGATCGAGGCTCCCCTCCATAAAGTTCGGCACCGCATGAGCTGCACGGATGGTCATGGGGAACTTCGGCCTCAGCTTCAGGCACATACTCATGACCGCATTTTTGGCATGTTACAGGATGTTTCATAGCAGTCCTCCTTACTCAACATGTCTATTAGGTATCGTATAAACAGATAAGTTCAAAGATAATATTAAACAAATAAAAGCCGCGATTTTTAACTTTTTTTATTAGCGACTAGCTTCCTAAGCTTATTAACAAATTTAAATACTAGTCAAATCATGCCTTAAGGTTAAGAATATTCATACAAAAAATACTTCTCTAGAGCCTATAGTAGCGGGATATTACACGCTGAGCCCCCTCAGCATGACGGAGAGAAGCCATGATTGCTGTTCACCAAGGTACCGGAGTGGAATTCTCAGCCATTTATCGCCGACTGGTTATTAATCAATTAATTAGGCGGCTTGAGCTTTTAGAAGCTGAGAAATACGAGCTTGCGTCTGCAAATCAATTGCTCGCCGCTGAAAACGCTAGGTTAAAAATTGAGGTCGCCTACCAAGCGAATCAGCTAACCAACTTAAAAATCGTATAGCCTCTCTCTTCAAATAATACGCCAGCAGCCTTTAGCTCAACGCTAAGGGCAGTCCCTGCTCGGCAAGGCAAAAATTTTGCCTTTCTATCCCGGCTAGCTCCACAGGAACTGGGGGGAAAGACCGAGCGTCAAAAAAACGAGTAGAGTATTTAACCCATCTTGAGTAGCTAAGCTATAGTTTCAAGGTAAACACGCGTGCACATCTCATCATCAAGAACTAGGAGGTTCGTATGAGGAAATGGATCATGTTGGCGCTCATCAACTGGCTACGCAAGCCAGCCAACCGTCAGAAAGCCAAGGACGCTTGGAACAAGTACCGGGGAAATAGCACACAAAGACGTTCATCGAACCGGCCGCGCCCCACGCCACGCAATTCACCAATGCATCGCTCCGACAACACGTTTGATCACTAAACATTAATGCCCCGCCTGCGAAATGGCGGGGTCTTTACCCGGCCAGCTTCCATCAGGCAAAGGAACCTCATCGAGAAACTCAAGCGCACGTACCGGCATGGCAAACTTGATTTCCCTTTTATCCAACGCTTCCAGTAGAGAGAAGTTAATCGCTTGCTGGATGTCCATATAAACGTTGTAGTCCGCGCTCAACACATAATAGACGACCTCGAATTTCAACGCGTAATCAGCAAACGCGCTTAAATGCGCACGATCAAAGCGGGTCTGATGTATTGACTCGATTACTTGTCTGACCAACAGTGGGATCTCACGCACTTTATCAATCGGCGTTCGAAACGAGATAGCCATACTGAACACCACCCGCCGCTCATTCATCCTGCTGTAATTATGTAGGGTTTGCTGGAGCAGCTTGGTATTCGAACAAATGATCTGCTCGCCACTCAAGCTACGGATACGCGTGGTTTTCAGGCCAATATATTCAATCGTTCCGGCAATATCATCGAAGACAATAAAGTTGCCCGTGGTAAACGGCTTATCAACCCCAATTGAAGCAGAAGCGAACAAATCACTCAGCAGTGCCTGCACGGCAAGAGCAATCGCTATGCCCCCAATCCCCAAGCTTGCTACAAATGCGGTAATGTTGATGCCCAGGTTGGCTAGAATCGACAACAGCACAACGGCCCAAAGGATGATGCGAAACGTCAGCGCGACCATAGTCACAGTGAGCTGATTATCCTGGCCAGCCTTGTCACGGATGGTTTCTTCTTTCCATAACGTAATAGCAGCGCCAACCCATAAACCGAACTGCAGCGCCAGCACCAAAAACCATAAATGGCTGACTCGATCTTCCCATTCCGGCCCCAAATCAACGACGGCCAAGCCAATTTGTAAGGCCATCGCGGCAATAAGCAGACGACTGGTATGCCTGAACACTTCGATACCATAATGGCTCAGGCGCCCTTTCCTGTGTGTTAACCAGCGGGTAAGGCGAGCAATAATTGAGCTCATCAGTATTCGCAGCGCAAAGTAGCTGACAATAGCGATGCCGATGACTAAGACGAAGTTCAAAAAGATAGGTTGAGATACCCACTCTTCCCATGAGCGCCACAAATCCCAATCAAACATGTATCACTCCTTTGTCTGAGGCTCTTATTGCATACGATTGGATTGGCCAACCCGCGTCCGATGTATCATTTCACGCGTTAGCCCCGGCCATAGCCGTGCGCAAGCGAAGGCCGTCTTGCGTCCCAAGCGATGGGACAGCACACCGGCAAGCCGTTCGGCATCCCGTACTGGTTGGGTTAAATCGTTAAAGGCTAGGCGTTGATACGTTCTGGAATCGCCACCAGAAGCGTGAATGTGGGCGGCAAGTAAAGCGGTGTGCAAGGCAATGGCAATTCCATCGCCTGCAAACGATGGGATCACCGCGGCCTGGTCCCCCAGCGAGAACAGGTTGGGCACCGCGTCATCGGGTGAATGGATATACCCATAAGGAATCCCGGAGACAGCCAAAGGTTCACACCAGCAGGGCGTTAACGTGGCGAGGCGCTGCTTCATATGGGATGAAGTACGGCTAAGCCGCTCGAGTATTCCCGACCAACTACCGCCGCAGGCTTTATATATGTCCTGGCTGATCAAAAAGCAGAGATTAATATTCCCATTCTCTATCGGCTCCAGGCCGGCGTAACCGCCATTGAACAAATGAATTTCAACGGTGTTCCTCCATTGATCCTGATGCAATACGCTGGGGCTAAAGTGCATCTTAAGGCCAATCATGTTTTGGCGATGGGACTCTTTTACATTACGTTTCCAATGGCGCAGTTCATGCTTTCCACTGGCCAGAAACACCGTTTTTGCTGAAAACTCCATGCTGGCTGGCCTTACACTCGACTGGCTACTGGCAACCAATCTCCAGCCATCATCAGTGCGAGATAACTGCCTAACCACCGTACCTAGCGCAACGTTTGCACCCGCACGTTCCGCCTGCTCTAATAAGGCCGAATCCAGCAGGCGCCGTGAAAGGCTCCATGCAGTTAACGGCAAGTCGAAGATGAGCTCGCTTTCGCCATTATAAAATCGCACATGACGAATAGGCTCAGCTCCTAACGCCGCAAAATTCAACCCAAGCTCTTCTAGATGTTGGGCGGCTTCATAGCTGATAAATTCGCCGCAAACTTTATGATGCGGGCCCGGTTTGCGCTCCAGAAGGCGCACCGGTATGCCTTGCCTGGCTAATTTAATCGCCGCTGCCGACCCCGCTGGCCCGCCACCTATGATTACCGTTTCATCGCTCATTGGATCGGTGCTTCCTTGTTACAGGAGACGCACAAGCGGAAAGGAAAAAACCACTGAACTCGCACATCCCCATCAAGCCCCGCTTCATCAATTAGGCGCCGCCAATCGGCCACCGTTAACGCACGTGCCACTGATACAGCGGCGTCATTACGGATTAATCGATTACGGCTGAAGAGTGCGGTGGCCGCTTTGATAAAATAATAGGGAATGGGATGCCGATGCAGGTCGTTAATAAACCACCCCTTACTCGCGTGGCCGTCCAGCCAGCGCAGAAAATCCACGATCTGGCTATCGGCAAGGTGATGGGTGAATAATGACGAGATAACGAGGTCGATGGGCTCATCGGGTTCGAAAGCAAACACATTTGCAGTTTCATAACGTATAGCTGAAGGCTGCGGCCAGGATTCCGCGGACTTTTTTGACCATGGATTCAGGTCAACACCGACCATACGGTAACCGGAATTCGGCGTAACACGAGCAGGCCATTTTTTGGCGATCTGGCGCAGCATGTCCCCACCGCCACTGGCCACATCTAGCACAAAAAGACGTTTATGGTTTTCTATCCAAGGGCGAAGCCATTGTAGGGTGGGACGATAGGCCAACGTGAGATGATTGATACGCTCAAGGCCTTCAAGACAATCATGAAATTCTTCAAACGAGATATCGGCATCATCCATGAGTTCCTTCTCATCGCTGCGTTGACTGAAATCCGGCATAGCTTCTTTATCCCTAAAGAACGAATCGCATACTTTCAACCGTGAGCCCAGGACCAAACGCCATTGCCAAGCCGGGGCCTGTTTTTTTTGGGTTATTCAACATCTCCTGAAGCACGAACATGATGGTGGCCGAGGACATATTGCCGAACTTCCTAAGCACCTCTCGCGACTCTATAAGTGCTCGCTCTTCAAGCTCTGCGCCTGCCCTTACGGCATCCAGCACCGTACGCCCACCGGGGTGAATGGCCCAGAGCGCAATATCACTGTGCGTAGCGCCGTCCAACAGCGTATTCATTACAAGCGGAAGATTGTTGGCGATGGCACCCGGCACCTTGCCGGATAAGTGCATATCAAAACCTTGGTCGCCGATATACCAGGTAATTAACGCTTCGGTTTCTGGCAGCACATCCGAGTTAAAACTCTGTATTTCAAGGCCAACTGGATTTGCCGACACGATACTTGCCGCACAGCCGTCAGAAAAAATAGCGAACGATAAAATCTCTTCGAGCGTTCCCGCAGGCTTGAGATGCAACGTGCAGAGTTCAAGGTTGAGCAACAGCACCTTAGCGTGTGGCTCCGAGCGAACAATATGCCGAGCCAGCTTGAGCGCGTTGATCGCGGCGTAACAGCCCATAAAGCCAACGGTGGTGCGTTCAATACCCGCAGGCAATCCGTAATGTTTGATCAATTGAAAATCCAACCCCGGCGCATAGAAACCAGTGCAGGTTGTGGTAATTAAATGAGTGGTGCCGGTTAGATCAAGCTGGTCTAGGGTTCGCTTTGCCAAAATGAAAGCGAAGCGTTCATAAAATTTCATGCGTGCCTGAGTGCTGGGAAAAGCCTCATTTTGATAAAAATCTGCCGCATCCAGCTTATCATCATCTACATGAGGCTGAAGAAACGAATACCTATGCTCTATCTGTGAGCGCTCAGCCATCCGCTGGAACACTTTAACTGAACGCATATCCGGCAAAAGCCGTGGGGCGTAATCGACAAACTTGCTATGTATATCAAAGTCTGGGACAGCACAGGCAATGCTATTAATATAGGTCGGATTCATTTTTCCTAGCTCCTCACTACCTAGTACTGCTTGATTTTAGGTAAATAAGCTCTATTGATCACCGCGATTATTTTTTAACTAAATTTAGAAAAAAGCTCAAAAGCTATGCTCGGCTCCACGAGGAAACCGTGCATTTAGCTAAAAATAGAGCTTTTAGAAAACCTAGTTAAAGATGACAGGTATTGAAACACTCAGTGGCGTTATACAGCTCTCCAGGCTGCTTAATTAATAAAAGTGATCTATTAATACGTCGTGATAAGTCAGCGCTTGCATACAAGACTGCTCTTGATGCTTGATACTGAGCAATAAAGAATGAATGAAAGGAGTGATTCTATGCATGCTCCTATTAATCAAGTAGCTATTTACTGGCGCTTCTCACTGCGCCAGAAGATAATCGAGCATTCTCAGACACATTCTGGACACAGTGAACGACCGGTGCATTCTATAGAGGAGATATTGGGAAAGAAGCGCAGGGCCTAGAAACGAAAAAAGCCCCCTGATAAATCAGGGGCTTTTCGAGATAAGAGGCTGATGAGCAGTCCGCCAACGGTGTTTTAAATTCAACAACTTATAATGTAGTTATATTTTCACCCAACATCCCACCCAGCATAAATACAGGTGCTTGTGTGCGCTTCGATGCGACGCTATGCTCGTCTTTTTGGTGGCGTTAACTTGCTGGCGCTTGATGAGTAAGATCGTGAAAGTTAACGCCTGTGGCTTTAATCACCGCGGTCATAGTTCGTAGTGTTGGGTTGCCCTTGGGGGATAAGGCGCGGTAAAGGCTTTCGCGTGATACTTTGGCACGTTCTGCTACCAGCGCCATGCCCCCTTGAGCTTCAACGACATGACGTAGCGCCATTAGGAAGGCTGACTCTCCCCCCTCTTCGTCCAGCTCATCAAACGCTGTTCGCAGGTAGTCCAGAGCCATACCGGGGTCAGTGCGCAGCATCTCAATAACGGCTTCATCATGACTTTTCATGACGTGTTCTCCTTTTGTGGTCGGCCAAAAACGCTTTTGCCTGTTCGATGTCAGACTGCTGGCGCTGTTTGGTACCACCTATTAATAACATTACCAAGCGCGCCCCTACCTTGGCGTAGTAAACGCGGTAGCCAGGACCATAGGTAATGCGTAGCTCCCATACTCCATCACCTACTGTCTTGGTGTCGCCTGCATTACCCGCTGCCAGCCGGTTAAGGCGTGTTAGTACCCGCATAGTGGCTTGACGATCTTTAACCTTCGTAGCATCCAGCCAGGCTTGAAAAGGGTCATAGCCATCAGCGGTAAGGTAGTGGGTAAGTTCAGTCATATGGCCATTGTAGCTTAAAAGCTACAATCTGGAAGAGATTGCGTGACTTTAAGCGATTGAAAAAACTCAAACGACAATTGCCTTTTTATTAACGAATCCTTAGTCGCTGATTTTTCAATTTCGCGGGTATGAAAATAAAGCGGTGGGAACGGTGTCCGATCGACCGCTCCCTGGTGGAATCGACTCCTCCTACCATCCATGATGCAGCCTGCCAAAATTTCCGGAAAAAGGTTCCTTATTTCTCCCGCATAAAAAAAGGTTTGAGGGTGTGGTATCCGGTTTTATTGAACCACTACAAAACCACTACAGGCAGCATCTGAATGAAAAGCGGCTATCACCCCTCTCATGGGCGTGCATGCATGAAGAATTTATCGGAATTTAATCTGAAGGTGAGTAAAAAGAAATCTAAAAAGAGAGGCAGCGTCCAGAAAGGCTCAGTTCTGCTCAATGAGAGCCAAAACCAAAATATGAGCTAGTCAAATTACAGGCACAAAAAAGCCGCTGTAATCAGCGGCTTATTCGTAATAGGTGGCGGAGGGACAGTCTCTCACAAAGCACCCTACTAGCAGCTATACAGCGGGATTTAAAAATTATATTTATCCCTTGTGCCCCCATATATGCCCCCCTAAATAATGGTGTCACCAAGCACCACGGTAAAGCTCAAATTTATTCGGCGGACAGCCTGGGGCCAAGTCGGTATCGATCGCATCCTCTAGCGCATCTAGCCGTTGGTGCAAGCGCTCAATTGCTTGGACATCCTGACGACGCATTGCCCAAACTAAGCGACGGTTTAGACGTTCGCGCTCCTGCTCTAGCCGGTCGGTGCGATATTCGTCGGCGGGACGTTCGCTCCACGCAAACTCGTTTTTAAGGTTGCCCATCAGAACACCTCACTTGACCGATACGGGTTTAGCAATAGCTGGAAGGTCGGGTTCTGCTGAAAGCCGCCTGCTCCTGTAATGGCTTGGCGCTCTCTATGCTCGAATAGATCGCCCACTAGCAGCAAAACGGCAGCGCGTACCGGCGCGGGCATCTGTTCAGGAAGGGCTTCGCCTAGGTATTCGGCTATGTAGCCCTCAGCGGCCTCAATTATTCCGGTAATCAAGCCGTTTTCAGCGTCGTCTTCATCCATTAGGCGAAGGTGGGCTTTAGCTTCTTCAAGTGAAACGCTCATACGAATAGCACCTCGGTCTCTATGGTGGTCGGTTCTTCGGCTGATTGGGCGGCGCCCATCGCCATCGCTAAGGCTTGAATGCCGTCAATGCGTCCGGTACGTCGTGACTTGTCCAGCTTGCGAGCGCCAGCCGGGTCGGTGACGGTGACAGCGTTGGCGGCACACATCGTTAGAACGGGGTGATTGCCGTGGGCTATGCGACCGTTCAGCATTTCTGCTTCGAGCGCGTCCAGTGCTGGGGCCATATCGCGGAAGCCTTGCCCGTGGGGCATCAAGGGAAGCTCTACCCCAAGCCGCTCAAGCTCCTTTCTAAAAATGTCGATGCGCCAGCGGTCAAACGCCAGGGCGTGAAGATCCACATCTTGAAGTATCTCTGCCAGGTCGGTGGCCACCGCCTCATAGTCCACCGTGGCCCCTGGGGTGGTGCGTAGGAAGCCAGAACGCGCCCACACGTCATAGGGCGCCCGGTCTGTCTTGGCACGATCGAAAATGCCTTGCTCTGGCGTCCAGAAGTACGGCTGCACCTGCCAGACGCCTTCCACCTTGCCCACCAGTACCAGGGCGGTTAAGTCGGTACGGGCGGATAGATCCAGCCCACCAAACACCGGCCCATCGAACGGCACCGGCTCGGCGGCGCAGTCTGCCCACACGTCCGGACTAATGAACGGGCTATCAAGGCTGACACGCTGGTTTAGCAACAGGTTGCGGGCGCTATTGGACATGCTCGGCATTCGCTCGGCCTGAGTCATTAGCTCCCGCATATCGTCTTCACTGCGGAATAGCCCTAGCGCGGGATTAGCGGCGCGCCATGCCTCAACATCCATTAGATCGCAACCATCGGGCGCGGTGTACAAGTGGCAGACCGTGCGCGGATCCTTGGAGCGTAGCGCGTCGTCTATCCATTCACTGAGCAAATCGGCATCGTTGGCCGCCTGGGTGCTGATCGTGATTATCAGCGGGTTTTCGTGCGCACCTTGGCTGGTGGTGATCGCGTCCACAAAGTCAGATTGTGGCCCGCGTACCTGCCCCACTTCATCCAGAATGGCCAACACGGGGCTAAGGCCGTGGGCGGTTTTTCCATCGGCTGCCAGTGCCTTAAACTCAGTGTTCATTGTCAGGCCAATAAGCCGCTTACCACTAGGCACAACGCGAACGATCTTGGAAAGCTCGGGCGACATCTGCACCATCTTTGATGCCAAGTTAAACACCAACGCGGCTTGATCGCGGCTCATCGCACCGCTAACAAGCTGGCTGTTTTGTTTGACTTCTGGACCCACCAAATGCGCCAGTAGTAGCGCGGCGATAAGGCCGGTCTTGCCGTTCTTGCGGCCCACTGACAGGATGGCGCGGCGGGTGCCGGCGGGATTGTCGTAAACGTCGATGATGAATTGTTTCTGAAACTTAGCCAGCACCATCGGCTTACCCACGCCAGCGCCCTCAGGCGTTACACAATACCGCTCGATAAACTTAATAATGCGCTCGGCGCGTGTCATTGCAGTGTTCTCGGTATCAAGCCGTCGTCATCGTCAACGCCTTGGCGCGCATCGCGTTCTAGGGCGGCGCTCTTGTTAATATCCTGGGACTTGCCGACCACGCTGATCGTGTCGATTTTCAGTTGGCGAGCCATGGCCAGGGCGCGACGGCTCGTCTTATCCAGCAGCGTGCAAGCGGGATGTATCTGGTCACCTAAGATCATGCCTTGGCTATCGATCAACTCTTCTAGCGCGGCAATGTCGCCATAGGCCCGGGCAAGTTGGCCCGCCAATATCAAGTCGGCATCCGTCCAGGTATCACGCGCTCTAGCGGTCACAATGGCGGCCCACACCGGTCGGTCACTATCACGCAGGCGAACACAAGCCGGAGGTGCTAAAGGCTCCATGGTGGCGGCCTGGGCGGCGGTTATGGCCGCCTTGGCGCTGTCAGATCGGTGGCGTCGGGCTGTTGTTTTCATGGCAGTTAGCAATAAAAACGAGGTGAGGGGGCGGTGTCTGCCGCCACGGTTCCTCGTGATTTTTTAGCGATTCCAATGGTGATTGGGGTCAATGGGTCGGCCACTGGTGTCGCATCCCGCCAGCACCAACTCCCCGCCACTCATCTCGGCGCGGGTCTTTTGGCTGTGGCACGGGTGGCACAATGGCTGCAAGTTCTCTCGGCGGTTGTCGTCTGAGTAATCGCCTTCACCGTTGATAATGTGGTCAACATCGGTGGCAGGCTCCACCAGCCCAAGCGCTGCGCAGTGCCTACACAATGGCTCTTCTGCTAGCACCTGGGCACGCAGGCGCGCCCACGCGGCGCTATTAAGCGGTAGGTGCCTGAGCTTCTTCATCGTCGATACCGTCAATGGTGGGCAGGTTCTCCAGGCGGCGTACCTCACTGCGCAGCATCCACCCATCGGATATGCCACGCTCGTAGAACTGTGAGCGCTTGAGGCTATCGCCACGCAATAGCCCTTCAACGTTGTGCTCTGCGTAGAACGTCACCGGGTCATTGATTAGGGCGCGGTTAATCGCCTGCTCCCACATCACCAAGTGACGGCGTAACGTATGGGTCACAAAGTAGCGCCCAAGCTCTACGGCGTTGGAGTAGTTAGCCTCTCTCAGATCGCCAATAAGCACCGGCGGGACACGGAACAGGCGGGCTACTTCTTCCACGCTCATACGGCGTGCCTCTATCCACTCAGCATCCTCAAGCGTCATGCTCACGGTCTTAAACTCTGCCCCACCAGGTAGCACGGCTGTCTTGCCGTGGTTGGCCACGCCTGAATGACCAGCGTCCCAACTAGATTTTATGTCTCTCGCCTGCTGTGTGGTGGTCGCTGGCTGCGTCTGAATGATGCCTGACAGCTTGGTACCCTGGGCAAACATACGCTCACCGTGGGTACGCTCTGCCAGTGCTAGCCCTACCGTGTCCCGGCACACCTCAATAGGCGTTCGGCCCATCAGTCCATCATCACTGTGGTAACGCAGGTGAAGCACCTCAGACGCCAATAGGCGGCGGCGCTTGCCGTGGCGGTCTGTCACCTCATAAACCAACTTATCATCTTGAGTGATAAGCACGTTCACGCTGTCGGGATGTAGTGCCTTCAAGCTGTCGATGCGCCCGGCGGCATTCCACTTGATTTCTGCATAGGCATTGCCACGTAACAGAACATGCCGTTGAAGCATTTCCCGAAACTCTAGCGCGGTCTGGTGTGGGTTTGGTTCTGAGTGCAGTAGCTTGAACAGCGGATGCGTTCGCGCCTTCTCACGCCCATCGTCGGTGCGTCGATAGATGTCTAAGGGAAGGCTGGCCACACTCTCAGAAATAGCCGACACAGCAGCATAGACAGCGCTGATACCTTCGGCGCTTTTCGGGTTCACGGCCACGCCCGCCACGTCTTGCGCGGCGGCGAAGCGGTTCCAATAGGTGTCGTAGGCGTCGGGCTCGGCCCGCTTCTCGAACAGGCGCTTAAATAACTTCACTGGCAAGCCTCCACGTATAGGCGAGCAAGCCGGATCCCTAAGGGCTGGCTGGCGCGCACTTGCACGCTGGTGGTGTCATAGGCCGGTGACGCGGTGATGGTTACCTCGATCAAGTCCACGTCCGTCAGCTCACGCATGGCGCGGCCTTCACGCTCTGACCACGCATCGCTCACCGGTAGGAAGCCAAACGAACAGCCAGCAACGTCGCCACGCTCCACCAGGTGGGCCAAGTCACGGCCCAAGGTGGTGTCGGGTAGGTCGATCTCGAAAGATAGCCCTATAGCATCCTCAGACAGCCGCAAAGTGCCCGCGCCTAACCGTCCCAGCAGTGCGCGCCCATCATGCTCATAAATGGCACGTATGTTTTGGGCGCCAGCACTGGCAAGCGTGCGGGTGAAGGCGCCAGCGCGTACCACCTCGACAAACTCCCCCAGATCGGTGGATTCATCGAAGCGGGCAACGTAGCCGGTCAGCTTGCGGCCTTTGGGCCTCAATTCACTGCTAGCACGGCGTTCCATGGTTATGCGCCTGGGGTGGCGACAATGAAGCCTTGCGGGTGGCGTAGAGCCACATCACAGGTAGCCATAGCGCGAACCTGAACACCACCACGGCTATAAGCCGGTTCAGCGTAGGGGTTCACCAGAATGTCAATCTCTGACCAGATACCTAGCAGCACTTGCGAGAAGTCGCCAAAAAGCAGCGTACTAGCGGGCATCTGGTTGGTAGACCAGTAAGGCTTATCATCCATCATGCCGTTTTGCAGCAGGAAGCCTGAGCCAGAACCAACCACCTTTTCAGTGCTGCCCAACGTGGTTTTTACGCCTGGGGCTGATAGCCATGCCGCCCCTTCCAGGTTCTCAAGCTCCAGCATTTCAGACAGGCCAAGCACACCAGCCCACGTGGTGGGAATGTCCGCCGTCTGAATGCCCGCCGCGCCAATAATACCTTGCGGCTCACCTGCAGCGCCGGTACCGTTCAGAATCGCGTTATCAATCTGCTGGGCAATCAAGGCGGAAAGATCGCCGCGCACTAGCTGTTCAATATCGGGGCTGGATTGCTGGATAAGCTGGCGGCTCATTTCAGTTTTACCGCCAACGTGCTTAGGCGACAGCTTCACTTCACCAAAGCTCATTTCGCCTTCGGGTACCGCCCCGCCTTCCGTTACCCATCCAGTAGCTAAGCCGCTGCCGTACTTCGGAATGCTCACATCGCCAGAAAGCCCCGACAGAATGCGGATACCAAGACGGCGGGCAAGCAAGCGATTGCGTAGCGCGTCAATGTATTGGTCTTGGCGGTGAACGGTCGGGGTGATCTCGCCAGCGGTGCCGGTCGTGTTGGCGCGTGTTTCTAGTGCGGCCATCGGCACGAATGCGCCTTGAGCCTTGCGACCACTGCGGCGTTCGGCTTCTTGGGCGTATTCAGCTTCTACACCGTCCAGGCTTCGGCCTTCCATCTGGGCACGCATAACCTTCATCACGCTGACCTGACGCGCCATCTTGTTAAAGTCTGCGCCAGCATCACCGTTAACCGGTGCGGCTACGCTACGGCGTTCGGCTTCGGCTAGGTACTCTGCCCGTTCTACCTGACTAGCCAGGGCGCGCTCCTCTGCTTTCAGCGTCTCAAACTGCTTAGCTTCATCGGCTGACAGATCGCGGCCTTCATCGGCGGCTTTGTCGATCATGCCTTTCATTTGCGCGACCTTGGCGCTTCGCTGCTCACGTAGTGCTGATACTTTCATTTTCGTTACCTTGTCGGTTGGTCGTCTGGTGGTGTCGCTATAACACTCAGCCCGTAAATGCAATGTTATAACATAACTGTTTATATAACCATCACTGTACTTGCTTACAAGGGGTACGCTTATTGCTCACGCCTTGTGCTGCTCTCTATGCTGTGTTCCCTGCCAAAAGCCCCCTAACGTGGTAACTCTAGAAGGGTGTTCAATTATTGAACCCGGTAAAAATCGAAATTACGGGGTAAGGGTTCAATTTTTAGCCCCTTATTTAGAGCAAAATGCCAGCTATATAGATAAGGGTTCAATTTTTAGACCTATAGGGTTCAATTTTTGAACCCGGTTAAAATCGAATGGCTGTTCAATAAAAAAACCTAGATACAAAAAAATCCCACCGATTGGTGGGACTTCTTAGCCTCTCGATAACTTGCGTCTGGGAATGATGGTAGGCGGCATTTCTAGGTCTTTACCTGGGCAATCGTCTATGGTCTGCCACGTTAGAGCGAATAAAGCACAGCGCGCCCCTTCTCTGCCGTGACGGTTCTCCCGCGTCTTAACGATCAACTGGCGTTCTTGTAGCTCACGCAGTGACTTAGCTAGCGTTGCCTTGGCCATGCCGCCCCAGTCCTCCATCATTGAATGCGTGGCGGACAGGTCACCATTATTGCGCCCGTTGTACTGGCTTCCCAGCACCATCAGCACCTTCAATGCTGACGGTGACAGCTCTCGAAAGTCTCGCTGTTCCATAAGCAGTTTGGGCAATGCGAGAAAGCCGCCAGGTGTCGCCACGCTGTCGCGCTTCTTCCTGGGCATAGCGTCCTCCAGAAGCGGGCCTCACACTGAGGCCCGCTGATTAATCACTGCGCTTGAATTAGGCGATACCGCTTAATCGTCTTACAGCGAGCGTTCTGGTTTGGGTTGGGCGCTTCTACCGTGTCGATCGGAAAGCCTTTCTTTTTCAGATCGCGCACCACGGCGCGCGCATCGGCCAGTGGCAACAAGTGTTGAAGCTCAAAGGCGCTTGCAGGGTGCTGGCGCAAAACCTCTAGCACCATACTTTGCTGAGTGTTAGGCTTTATGACGCAAAACGGCTTTGGATGATCGGCGCGGCTCCCCTCAGGGCCGCGCTTTTTAATTAGCTCGTCCATGGGTCTATACCTCCCCTTTTTCGGCTTCTAGCTGCTCAATCGTCTCCTCAAGATCGTCCGCTGAGTCGATGAAGTATTCAGCCCTATCTTTAGCCAGTTCATGGCCCACGCAAGCCAAGCGCTTCGCTACCGTGTCGAACGGATCTTTCTCAATCATTACCTCAATGGCTTTAAAAATTGCTTCCAGCTTTAACAAGTCTTCGCCGGCAAGCGTCATTTGCTCTAACTGCTGGCTGTAGTCGTCAATCACGGTTTGGGTTGTACGGGGCATGGTGGCACCACCTTTTTGCAAAGCGTCTTCAATCATCAGGGCAAACTGAGCTAGCGCAGCGGGGTTAATATTCTCTTCGCGGCCCTCGGCGGTTGCGGCTTCTTCCCGCATTGTCCGGAGGATACCGGTTAGGAATAGCCAATTAATTTGCATGGCTACCTCCGTCACAGTTTCCACCATCAGCAACGTTGGCGTTCGCCTGCCGCACTGCGTTATGACTGGCTTCCATGCGGGACTGTAGCTCGAGGATGATTTCAGCACGGGTGCAGGCATGGTTTGATAGGTGCTTAATGGCCGTAACCATACAGCCACGGTTAAAGCGGCCCATCATTTGCGCTTCGTCTTCGCTACCTTCCTTGCTGCCATCTTGCTCTAACATGCCTGCCAAGCCGCTAATGGCCGCCGTCATGTCTTGGAGATCTTCGGCGTGTGTTTGGACGTGGTTCATGACGCCACCCCCTGATCTTGCAAGGCTCGATCAGCAGCATCCAGGGCGTAGTAACCGCGGTTGGTGAGCTCCTCAATAGCGGATAGAAGGTGGCCAATATGATTATCGCCAAGAGTAACTGTTTCGCCCTCGCTACCTTTGCGGCATAAGTCTTGCTGGATAATGGCAGTAAGGCCGCTAATATTGCCCAGCAGGTCTTCTAATTTGTCGAGGTGGGGCTTAACGCGGCTCATGCCACACCCCCTGCGCTGCGCTTAACAGTTGCCAGGGCGCGGGCTTCTAGCAGCTCGGCTTTTTCAATGTGGTGGTTATAACGCTTTAGGCGAGTGCTGGCGCTGCTATCAGCAAACAAGGCGCTTTTGGCCATTGCACGGTGGGCAGCGGCGCGGCCTGATAGGCTGCGGGTAACAAGACTTGATAGGCGGAATGATGCCGTCATTGGTGAGACTCCTTTGTGATCGGAGTCGTCCCCGGCTGCGGCCAAGCAACGGATGGGGGCGACTGTACGCAGGTTGGCCGACCGGTCACAAAGGAAACCGGCACACCCGAAAGTGTCCCACGCACAGCCGCCATAACTGACGGGCATAAAAAAAGCGCCGTCATTTGGGGCGCTGGTGCGCCTTTGTGATTGAGACCGGCCAAGGTCTGTAGTTGCTGACGATTTTGCGCCAGCAAACAGAGCATAGGGGAACGTACGGGATAAAGTCAACATCAAGCGGCCCCCTTCTGCTGGTGGGCGCACTCGATGCGCTGCTGGATCCACTGGTCTATCTCATCCTCGACCCATGCCACTGAGCGCGGGCCAATCTGGACAGACTGGGGAAAAGTGCCGTCTTTCATAAGGCGGTATAGGGTAGAGTTTGCTAACGCAGTGCGCGCCAGCACTTCACGACGCTTGATTAAGGTCTTTCGGTTGGCTTGGCTCATATAGGGTCACCCTGGCTGTTGTGGTACGAACAGGAACAGGATGTAGTAACGGCGAGTTCTAAACACGGGCACATTTTTTGGAAAATCGTAAAATGTTACCGCCCGCTTGTAAGTCTCCTAACCAGCCTATCGTCAATTCCCTCATCATCGAACAGAACTGAGCTAATCACAGCAATATCGACCTTAGTAAACATGCCGTGCTCGTTCATATAAATAATGAACCAAGCCCTAGCAGACTTTTCATCTGCTGGTTTTTTCAATATCTGGGGTTCAGTACAATCACATTTAACCTGATCTAGGTAATGTTTTAGCGTATCCGAAAGACTCCAGCCAAGCTCATCCGTGGCGCTCTGCGCAAGATTCATTTTTTTAAAATATTCTATTGTGTCCGAGCTTTGTGGCGCATCAATTTCAAATTTATTAGCGATTGCATTAAAAGCCCCCATCAAAACGTGGTCTCTAATAGGAAAACCCCATTCGTCCATTGAGCGCGGCCCCTCGTCGGCAAGGTCAATGAGCTGGTTTAAAGTCTTTTCAAACTTCAAAAACCAAGCGTCTCGAGCTGCTTGCGTTTTTTGATCCCAAGCATCACGCTCAATCGCCCTACTAAATTCATCCGAGATTAACCCTAAGGTACTTTCGTCAAGCCGGATAGATAAACCTTTGCAGCGCTGGTCTGTTGCTAAACTTTTTATTTTTTTCAGCACTCCATCTGGCAAGCTCCAATTATCAAAATAATAGCTAGTCACACAATCCCCCTGATCGGCACCACATTTTGCGTGCCTTCGCGTAGCGCATCCAGGTAGTCGGCCCACGCCTGCAACATAGCGCGGCGTTGCTCTAAAAACGCTGTACGGTTATAGGCGCGGCCATTCGCATCTTTCACTGAGTGCGCGAGCTGTTGTTCAATATGAGCGGGCGGATAGTTCAGCCGCTCTTCAAGCACCGTGCGTGCCATGGCTCTAAATCCGTGTGCCGTCATCCTGCCCTTGTACCCCATACCTGCCATGGCGGCGGTAATGGCGTTTTCGCTCATTGGTCGTTCGCGGCTTCGGGCACCTGGGAACACATAGCGGCCACGCCCGGTAAGATCGCTTAACTCGGTCAACACTTCCACGGCTTGAGTAGCCAACGGCACAATTAGGGGCGCCCCGTTTTTGCTCGGGGTGAATTTCCACGTTGCTTCTTCCAGGTTGATCGCGCCCCACTCAGCGCGGCGAAGCTCACCAGGGCGCACGAATACCAACGCGGACAACTTGAGCGCGGCCAGTGTTACCGGCTCGCCGGTATAGGCATAAATGGCGCGCATCAGCTTGGCAATTTCGTCGGGTTCAGTAATAGCGGGATGGTGCTTTATCTGCGGCGATTTCAACGCGCCTTTTAGGTCGGCCGCGGGGTCACGATCGGCGCGCTCTGTCGCAATGGCATAACGGAAAATCATACTGGCCAGGGTACGCACACGCTTGGCGGTTTCGAGCTTCCCCTGCTTTTCGATCTTGCGCAGGCAATCAAGTAATTCAGAGGCGGTGATCTCAGCAAGCGGGCGGTTGCCCAATATCGGCAGCAAGTGGAGCTCTAAACGGCGCTTATCATGCCGGTAGTGATCGGGCACCACCTTGTCATTGTGGATCTCTAACCACTCAGCCGCTAACGCGTTAAATGTATTGGCGGCAGCCACCTTGCTAGCACGGCGTTCAGCTTTTCGCTCTGCACTAGGGTCAATCCCCTGGGCAAGCTGTCGTCGGGCGTCCTCTCGCCTTTCTCGCGCCTGGGCCAAAGTAGTCTCTGGGTAGATACCAAGCGCCAGCCGATTCTCTTTTCCATTGAAACGATATTTCAAACGCCAATACGTGCCACCGCTTGGGGTTATCTCCAAATACATGCCGCCTCCATCGGCTAGCTTATAAGCTTTTTCCTTCGGCTTGGCATTGCGCACAGCAGTAGCGGTCAGCTTGTTGGTGGCTCGGGTCATTGGGGGCACCTAAAAACGTGATTTTGGCTTATGCCCCCACTTATGCCCCCTCAAAAGGTAAGATGTCAAGGAACAAACAGAACGTATAGAACGCAAAAAAGCGCCCTAAGGCGCTTCGTTGCTGTGTTTCTGGTATCTCTGAGAACACCTGAAACTATATTGTGGCGGAGGGACAGGGATTCGAACCCTGGGTAGGTTATTCACCTACGCCGGTTTTCAAGACCGGTGCATTCAACCGCTCTGCCATCCCTCCGGCTTATGGGTGCGTATATTAACAGTATTCCCTTGGAAGTCAACACCTTCTAGCGAAATCAATACAATCGAAGGCCCACACGGGTAATCGTACCCTTCTCCATATCGCTGACGACCCAGTGAATGCCGTGCCAGTCGACATCATCACCGATGACCGGGTGCCCGCCTACGCGCAGGGCCACGAATTCGGCCAAGGTCATGTCATGCTCGCCGGGGCTTAACGTTAAGCCATAGGCTTGAGCGACATCCAGCATCTGTGCGCTACCTTCGAGCGTAAACGTGCCGAAGAAGGCGCGCTCCTGCTTGAGCTTGGCATCACCATTAAACAAGCGGTTTAGCGCGTGAAGATCTTCCGTGCGCCCAATGACACAAATGACATCTCCCATTTTTAACCGGGTGCTGCCTTTGGGGTGGAGCATGGCGTGATTACGAAACAGCGCTGAAATCAGCGCGCCCGAAGGAAAGCGCAGCAGTCGGATGGGGACATCTTCAAGATCCCGATTCTCGACCATATAGACAAACATTTCAAAATCGTTATCTGGCAAGATACCCAATGGCCCTCGGCGGTTGGGAGTCGTGCCCGCCGGCACTTCCACTTTTAGCCAGCGCGCCATAAGCGTCAGCGAGCCGCCCTGTATCAAGAGCGACATCAATACAACGGCAAAGGCGACATTAAAATAAAGCGAGGCATTCTCTACCCCACCGATAACCGGAAAGATGGCCAATACAATAGGTACTGCCCCTCTTAACCCCACCCAGGCAATAAAGAAGGTTTCCCGCCAGCGGAATTTGAAGAACGGCTTGATCGCGATGAGTACCGCAAGTGGGCGCGCGATAAAAATAAGCGCCAGCGCCACTAAGCCAGCAGGCAACGCCACATCCCACAGTTGGCTAGGCGTCACTAAAAGCCCCAATACCAGAAACAGACCGATTTGGCTTAACCAGGCCAAGCCATCGTGCACGGGGAGAATAAAGTTAAGGTGGCGGCCAGGCTGATTTCCAATCATGAGGCCCGCTAGATAGATCGCTAAAAACCCGCTGCCACCCAGCACGCTGGTTAACCCGAACACGCTAAAGCCCAAGGCCAGCGCCAGCATGGCATAAAGGCCCGGCGCCAAATCCAGCCAGCGCAGCAGTTTTGCGCTTAACCAGCCGCCACCCAGTCCGACAATCAAACCGATACCAAACTGTGAAATAAAGAAGATGAGGGTTTCAACAGGCCCACCCATGTCGCCGACTAATAGCTCAACCAGCATCAAGGTAAGGAAGATGGCCATCGGGTCGTTGGTACCGGACTCAATCTCAAGCGTGGCCCCTACCCGCTCATTGAGATTCACGCCGCGCCCACTTAACATTGAGAAAACGGCGGCGGCATCGGTTGAGCCCACAATCGCGCCTACCAATAGCCCTTGCACCAGGCTTAAATCGAACACCCACATCGCGATCAAGCCCACGATCGCACTGGTTATGAACACCCCGAAGGTGGCAAGCGAAAGCGCTGGTTTAAAACCCACCCGGAATGTTTTAAGCCGCGTGCGCAAGCCACCATCAAGCAGGATCATGGCCAGCGCCAGGTGTCCGATAGTGAAAGCCATCGCGTAATCATCGAAGACGACCCCCAGCACCCCCTCTTCGCCCGCCAGCATGCCCAGGCCCAGGAAGATAAGCAGCAACGGTACACCGACCATTGATGATAGGCGACTCGCTAATATGCTGAGCGCCATTAAAGAACCGCCTACTAAAAAGAACGTATAGATCGCGTCCATGTCTCTCCATCTCTACATCAATGCCGCGCTATTATTACACGCCACCGTTAATTTTACTGCGTCAACTCAGCACGCTAACGCGATAAGGGGCTGGTCATCCACGGATTGACAGGGCTAAACTCCGCCGTCTAGATATCAGGAGTGACCGATTATGTTGCACTGCCTTTCTCGTTATGGGCATTCACGTTTATTCATGGTGACGTTTTGTTTATTGTTCTTATTTTCATCGGCTTACGCAGAGGAAGCCAATACCCAAGATGAACAGCCAGTGCTCTCTTTGGAAAGTGATATTCAGTTCCTTGATACACTTTCGCCACTTACTGACAGCGAAGTAAGCGATGAAGTGCCCGCGGCCGTTATCTCATTGCCACCGCCACTTGAGCCACCGCCGCTTAAAAGCATCTCGGTAATGCTCGACTGGTATTTAAGCCCACAACATGCCGCCTTGGTGGTCGCCCAAGAGCGCGGCTTATTTACTGCGCAGGGTTTTGATGTGGAACTACAAACGCCCGCCGACCCCACTATCGCTATCAAGCTGCTGGCCGCAGGAGAAGTTGATTTAGCCCTCACGCGCCAGCCGCTTCTACATTTGCTTGCCCATGAGGCTATGCCCATCACGCGTATTGCCACACTGATTGAGACGCCTTTAAACGCCGTGATTGTAAAAGGCGAGGCTCAGCCTGAAAATATAACGCATCTTTCAGGGCTGCATTATGGGTACTCCACCCGGGAAGGTATCGATATTATGCTACCCGAGCTTGTACCGCGCTCGGTACGTCAGACCGACGCTTTCTTATCTCCGCAAAGCGTATATTTTAATCCCGTCAGCGCATTCGATGAAGGAAACATCGACGCTATTGCCGATGGCTTTTTTCATTTTTTACCTCAACAGCTAGCCGCTAACGGTATTACCACGCACACCGTGCGCTATCATGACTTAGGCATCCCTCGTCATGACGGCCTAATTATCATCGCCAACAGTGATTCGTTGGCGAAACAAGCCAATACATGGTCACGCTTTTTAATTGCCCTGGATGAGGCAAGCGATTGGATCGTGGAAAATCCAAGTCAGGCCTGGCAGCTATTAACGGATGCTCACCCAATACTTGATAACCCCATCAATGCCGACGCCTGGCAGGATATTTTACGCAGAATCGCGTTAAGTCCTGCGGCACTGGATACCCGCCGCTATGCAGCGTTTGAAACTTATCTTCTAAAAGAAGGCCTAATCGACGCTGAACTGCCCATCTCTCGTTTAGCCGTTGACCCTCATACCCTTTAATACAGGAGCGCTATGGCCAGTGCGCTGACAGAAACACCGCTAATCTTTATTGACCTGGAAACCACCGGAACTAGCGCAACGCGGGACCGAATTACTGAAATTGCCGCTCTTAAAATCATTAATGGACATCAGGTAGATAGCTGGTCTAGCTTGATCAATCCTGGTATTAGAGTGCCGCCAAATATCAGCCAGCTAACCGGCATCGACGATGACATGCTCGTCGATGCCCCCTGCTTTGAAGACATTGCCGAGTCGCTGCGCGTTTGGCTGGGTGATGACCACCGCTTGGTTGCCCACAATGCACGCTTTGACTATAGCTTTCTGCGTAACGCCTTTAAGCGCGTAGGCATCGAATATCGAACGCCGATTGTCTGCACGCTGCGCCTATCTCGCCGACTGGCTCCGCTGGAGCAACAGCATAATTTAAAAGCCCTGCTTGAACGCTATGACATTATTAACTCGCGCGCGCATCGGGCAAGTAGTGATGTGAACGCGCTATGGTCACTTTGGCAGGCTTGGCAAACGCACTATGCAGACGACACATGGCAAACCGTACTGACTGAGGAACAACGACACCGCACGTTGCCTGCCCATTTGGATAGCCGTCAGCTGGAAGGGTTACCCGAATCGCCTGGGGTATATTTCTTTTATGGGCATAACCGGCTCCCTCTGTACGTGGGCAAAAGTGTCAATTTGCGCCGCCGGGTATTGAGTCATTTTCAGCGTGACCATCAAGACAACAAAGCGATGCGCCTCGCACAGCAAATTCATCATATTGAGTGGGAAGAAACCGCGGGCGATCTAGGCGCGCAACTACGTGAAGCCCAGCTGGTTAAGTCGATGATGCCGAGCATGAATCGCCAGCTACGCAAACAGCGCAAGCTAACCACCTGGCACTGGCCGTCAGGGGAAAACTACCCCACCCTGGTTAACGGCGACGTGCTGAGCCAACCCACCGACGGGGCGCTCTTCGGTCTTTTTCGCAGTGCCAGAGACGCCAAGGATACGCTGCGTGCAACAGCTGAAGAGCATAAGCTTTGCCTTCAGGTGCTGGGCATTACCAAAGGCAAAGGGCGCTGTTTTGCCCGCCAGTTAGGTAAATGTAACGGCGCCTGTGAAGGCGTGGAGACGTTGCAGGCGCATACCCAGCGAGCCCAGCACGCATTGGCGCAGCTGCAGATTAAGGCGTGGCCCTGGGAAGGACGAATCATAATTCAAGAAAAACCCGAGACGGGTGGGAAAAGCGCCTGGCATGTTGTTGATCACTGGTGCTACCTGGGCAGTGCCGATACGTTTAAAAAAGCTCAACGTCTAACCGGCGCCACCCCGGCTTTTGATATTGACAGCTATCGTATTTTAAACCGTTTTTTACGTGCCCCGGAACAGCACGGGCTGACCGTTAAAACCTGTTACTAACCGCTATGGGTAAGAGCGTTTAACGGCAAGCCCACTGGGCCTTAGTGTTCGTGATGCTCAATAAAAGCTTCAACCGCCTGCTGGAATGCTTCCGGCTGTTCTGCATGCAGCCAATGGCCAGCATTTTTCAGCGTCACAACGCGTGCCCCCGGCAGCACTTCACGCAAAGCGGGCAGCAAATCGTCGGTAACGTAGTGTGATTCGGCGCCACGCAGCACCAGCGTGGGTCCTTCAAAGGGGCCGTCGCCGGCGGGTAGGCCAATTATATTGCCATAGCCACGCTGGATTTCATCAAGCCCGATACGCAGCCCTAAAATGCCTTCGTCGTTCCGGGCTAAATTAGTAGCTAAAAAAAGCCGCGTGGAGCGCGAGTCCACATGTTCCGCCAACAGGTCGTCCGCTTCACGGCGATTTTTAGGCTGCCCTTCTCTAACGCGTTTAAGCGCTGCAAAAACATCATCATGGCCATGTTCATAGACCACCGGCGCAATGTCGCCGACCGTCAGCGTTACCACGCGCTCTGGCGCCAGCCTAGCCAAACTAATAGCGACTTTCCCGCCCATTGAATGGCCCAGCACATGCGCTTGGGTAATAGAAAGCTTATCGAGCAGGGCCAGTACATCCTGGCTCATGGTGGCATAGCGCATATCGTCGCTATGCGGTGAGCGGCCGTGATTACGTAAATCTACCGCAATGACACGCCGCGAACGCTGCCAGGCTTTCAAATGGGAACGCCAGTTATCAGCGCTCCCCATTAAGCCATGAATCACCACCAGAGGCGTGGAATCGGGAGCGCCTTCACTGTCCATTTCCAGATAATGAAGATCAACCGTGGCAGCGTCAGTCATATAAACTCCCTAAATATTGATTAAACAACAAACCCGCAGGCCATTATCTCATTACCTATAAGCGCTAAGCCACTCTACTACGCCATACGGGGGGAGAGATCGGTTTGCCCGGTCCAGACCACCAGACGGCGTGAAAGCCAGGCCAGCAGCAGACCGTATAGAGGTAGAAAGAACAGCAGGCTGATAGCGAGTTTTATCACGTAATCAACGGCAGCAATTTCAATCCAATTAGCCGCCATAAACGCGTCGGGGCTGTTATAAAACGCCGTCGAGAAGAAAGCGTAGGTGTCTGCAAGATTTCCCAGCACCGTTGAGCAAACAGGGGCTATCCACCAGGCCAGCTGCCGCAACCGATCAAACACCTGCACATCCAACAGCTGACCGATCACATAGGCAAGAAAGCTTGCCAGCGCAATCCGGGCAACAAACAGATTCCATTCACCCAGCGCTTCAATCCCGGCAAAGCTTCCGCGTGGGAACACCACGGAAACCACATAAGAAACCACCAGAGCAGGCAGCATCACCCTTAAAATAATCGCCCTGGCGGCACTTTTACCGAAGAGTCGAACCGTTAAATCAGTGGCTAGAAAGATAAACGGAAAGCTAAACGCTCCCCATGTGGTATGAAAACCAAACAGGGTAAACGGAAGCTGAACAAGGTAATTACTGGCAGCAATAATACCGATATGGAAGGCAACCATTACGAAAAGGCAACGGCGGTACTGCGTATCACTTAATGCAAACATGCAAGATGACCTTTTTTTACAAGCCAAGAGGGGTTAGGGAACCCTCATAAGAAAGCGCATAGCGCTGCTGGGCGCGCATTATACGCTTTCTTAACCGCAATAAAAGCCAGCTGCCCTGCTTAAAGCAGCTCACCTTAGCTCAATCGAGAGGCGTTGCCTTGTCAGCGGTACCGATAGCACGCTCGCACATGGCGGTATGTACCTCATCAAGGCTTGAAGGATCATCAATGGTCGACGGAACCCCAAAAGCCTTACCGTCCGCGATATTGCGCAACAGCTTGCGTAATATTTTGCCCGAACGGGTTTTAGGCAGTCGGTTAACTACCAGAACCTGCTTAAAACAGGCAATAGGGCCGATGTAGTCGCGCACGCGGGCAATAAGTTCGGCTTCAAGCGTTGCTTCGTCGCCATTAAAGCCATCTTTCGGAATCACCAGACCAATCGGAATTTGCCCTTTGAGCACATCATGAATGCCGATAACCGCGCATTCAGCCACAGCGGGATGCGCGCCTACGACCTCTTCCAACTCGCCGGTCGATAGCCGATGCCCGGCAACGTTAATAACGTCATCGGTACGCCCCATGATAAACAGGTAGCCGTCTTTATCGAAGTAACCACCGTCGCCGGTCAGGTAATAACCCGGGAAAGCTGCCATGTAGGCGCTATGAAAACGCTGAGGATCCCGCCAAATACCGCTTAAGCACCCAGGCGGCATGGGCTGCTTGATGACCACACTGCCCTGCTCCATCGGGGCTGCCGGTTCGCCATCACGCCCTAGTACTGCGACATTAAAACCCGGCACAGGGAAGGTCGCAGATCCAGGTTTGATAGGCATTGAATCAAGCCCCGGCTGATTGGCGGCAATCGGCCAGCCGGTTTCGGTCTGCCACCAGTGGTCAATTACCGGCACATCCAGCAGATCATCCAACCAATGAAAGGTAGGAGGGTCAAGCCGCTCGCCTGCGACAAACAGGTGCTTCAAGCTACTGATGTCGTACCGGGCAAGCAGTTGGGCATCTGGGTCAGCTTTCTTGATCGCCCGGAAAGCCGTAGGCGCGGTAAAGAAGCTTTTAACCTTGTACTCCTCGATGACCCGCCAGAAGCTACCCGCATCGGGCGTATTTACCGGCTTGCCTTCATAAACAACGCTGGTGCAGCCACGCAGTAGCGGTGCATACACAATATAGGAGTGGCCAACCACCCACCCCACATCAGACGCGGTAAAAAAAACGTCGCCGGGGTTCAGGGCATAAATTGCCTGCATTGAGTACTCAAGCGCCACGGCGTACCCCCCCGTGTCACGCACCACCCCTTTGGGCTTACCAGTCGTGCCTGAGGTATACAGAATGTAAAGAGGATCCGTGCTGAGTACCGGAACACATTCAGCAAAAGCGGCCTTGGCAACTATCGCGTCCCAGCAGTGATCAAGTGCCGTCAGCGTTGCCGGGCATATGTCACGCTGATAGACCACGCAGGCATCTGGCTGATGGGCACTTAAGCCAAGCGCCTGATCAATAATTGGCTTGTAGGGGATTACCTTATCCACCTCAATACCACATGAAGCGGCAACCACCACTTTCGGCTCGGCATCTTCTATTCTGACTGCCAGCTCATGCGGGGCGAAGCCGCCAAACACTACTGAATGCACCGCACCTAAGCGTGCACAGGCATACATGGCAACCAGCGCTTCGGGAATCATGGGCATATAGATCACCACACGATCGCCCTTTTCAACGCCCAGCGCGGAAAGCGCCCCGGCGAAATAAGCCACCTGATCACGCAGCTGCTGATAGGTGAGGGTTCGCTTGGACTGGGTGACTGGGGAGTCCCAATAAATCGCTGGTTGGTCAGCTCGGCCATTTTCAACGTGGTAATCAAGCGCGGCATAGCAAAGGTTTATTTCGCCATCGCTGAACCAGCGTGCGTGCTGCTGATCGTCGTACGTAAGAATCTGGGTTGGTGGGGTAAACCATGGCAGACGTTGGGCTTGCTCGGCCCAGAACTGCTCGGGCTGTTCGTTCGCTTGCAGGAAAGCTTCTTGGTAGCGGCTCATAACGACCCTATCTTTATTGTAGTAACGAAGCGAGGCACATGGCTGATACTGTATAAAGTAAATTCCGTCTCTACCTTCATACTATGGGCTAGAAGCTCATCCAGGGAGGTTAAAAGCGACTAAAGATGTAGAATTATTTTAAAGACTGTTTCTTGGAATTGTTTTTCAATGCTGTTTTCAAGAACAGTTTTCAAGGGCTGTTTTTAAAAACCGTTTTTAAGTACTGTTCTAGGTACTGCTTTAAGTACTTTTTCAGAATCGTTTTGTTAAAAGCTGGCTCGACGATCGTGTTGATTGTTGACAAATCAGCCAAGACTTACCATTGATTAATCGTTAAACAAAGGCTTGGACAAAACTCGCTAAATTACCGATGATTAAATTAACAATCTTCGCGCCGCGACGATGCCATAATAATTTATAAAAATGCCATTTCTAAAACGCTGCAATGACTACTACCCATTCAGTGTAGGCAAGGAGATCATCATGTCTGCGTCCTCAAGCGCTGCACGTCTGCTTGAAAATAACTGCCAGGCCCTTGAGGCAGGCACTAACCTTTTAAAAGCCTTGGCAAATGAAAAAAGGCTGCAAATTCTATGTCTGCTGGCAGAGAAAGAGCTTTCCGTCACGCAAATCAACCAACAGCTTTCACTTAGCCAATCGGCACTTTCCCAGCATCTAGCGATTTTACGGCGCGATGAACTAGTAAATACCAGGCGGGAGTCACAAACTATCTACTACTCTTTGAGCAGCGATAGCGCCAAAGCGATTTTAAACACTTTGGCGCTTCACTATACGGCATGAAAGCCCAGCGTCTGGCTTAGCGGCGCTGCCAGCCCGATGCTTCCAGCATGCTTAGCGCTTTTAGCATGGCACTTTCGATACCCGCCGATACCGCCAGACCAAATTTCCGGCTGAGGGTTTTCGGCGGCTCAAGCCTAACCCGGTAAACGTTCGCTTCTGCCATGCGCTCGACCAAATAGGCTTCGCTGGTGCCCACGCTATCAATCAACCGGTTCGAGAGCGCTTCACTGCCGTACCATATCTCGCCTGTTGCCAGCGTCTCGATATCCATATCGGGCCGATGTTCGCTGACGTAATCCTTGAACAAACGATGAGTATTTTCCAGATCTTCTAAAAATTTCTCGCGGCCCTCTTGGGTATTTTCCCCGATCACTGTTAGCGTGCGCTTATATTTACCCGCGGTGAGTAGTTCAACATCAATATCATGACGCTTAAGCAGGCGGTGCACGTTAGGTACCTGCGCCACGACGCCAATCGAGCCGATCACCGCAAAGGGTGCAGCCTTAATATGCTGAGCCGTACAGGCCATCATATAGCCCCCGCTCGCCGCCACCTTGTCGATGCAAACGGTAGTCGCAAGCCCCGCGCTTTGTAACCGATCCAACTGAGCTGCTGCCAGTCCGTAGGCGTGGACAAGCCCGCCTGCTGACTCCAAACGCACCACGACTTCGTCACTGGATTCGGCAACATCAATGATTGCCGACACTTCCTGGGCAAACTGCTCAGCTTGAGAGGCCTTTATATCGCCGTGGAAATCCAGCACCCACACTCTGGATCTTGGCTGAGCGGCGTCTTTGCCCTTCGCTACTTTATGACGGTTTTTATCTTCCTGACGAAACGCCTTGATCAGCTTTTTACGGGCACCCTGCTCCGTTGCCGCAACGCGAAGGCGCCGCTTACGCGACCGGCGCTGGTCATTTAGCGGTTCAATATGTAGCTTGAGGTCACTTTCACGAGAACCTTTGCTGCGTAGGATAAGTAGGGCTCCAAGACCTAGCAGCACCACCACAATCGTGGTTTGCACGACGAAAGTGCCCATTTCTGCCATCCATTCACTCACGTACACTCTCCTATGACGAGGTTAAACTGGCGATTGATATCAACTCACGCAGCTTGATCAACACAGTTGTTTAAAATACTCTCATTCACATTCTTTGGGTCATTACGCATCCGTTTACACGTATTTTTGAAATAATGGAGATATTGTTATGTCAGTTAACACGCTTGAAAAGTTACAAGCCCGCTTTAATCCTGAAGCTGCCGAAGGCATGGATGAAGTATTCCAGTTCCACTTTTCGGATGCTGGCGACCACTATTTAGTCATCAAGGATCGTACTCTGGATGTTCAAGAAGGCGAACACGATGATCCGTCGGTCAGCCTGAGCATGAGCACCGACACCCTTAAAGGCATTATGAGCGGTGACATCAACGGTATGACGGCATTTATGACTGGCAAGCTTAAAGCCACCGGTAACGTTATGTTGGCCACCAAGCTAACCAGCCTATTTCCTAACTAATTCCTCATAGCGTGGCGATTAGCGCCAGCGCGCTAAATGCGTTTCAATTAATTCACGCGAAATTGAATACGGCGGCGGCAGTGACGGTAGCTGCCGCGGTGAAAACCAGGCCGCATCGCTAATCTCAACGCCATCGATCTGAATACGCCGGGTAGTCGCCTCCGCAAAAAAACCAAACATCAGTGAGTGCGGAAACGGCCATGCCTGGCTTTGATAGTAGCGTAGCTGATCAACGTGCACGCCCACCTCTTCAAACACTTCACGATGAACGGCCTCCTCGGCTGATTCACCCGGTTCAATAAACCCCGCCAGTGTCGAATAGCGCCCGGGAGCAAAGCGCGGGCTGCGGGCCAATAACATCGCTTCACCGCTGGTTACCAGAGTAATAATGCACGGCGAGATGCGCGGATAGTTGCGATGTCCGCAAGCATGGCAGTGCATGGCAAACTCAGCGGCAAGCTTGGTAGCCTGTGCGCCGCAGCGCCCACAGAAGCGATGGTTTTCAAACCAGGCGCCCACCTGCAAAGCCGTAGAAAGCAGACTAAACCAGGAAGCAGGTAGCTCTGCCATCCATTGACGCCCATCAATCCAGTCAGCGCCGGGCTCTTTTTCAATCAACAGCGCCACCGGTTCATCATCCCAGTAGCACAGTGGTTGCATCTGCTCCGTCCACGGCTGAAAGGGCTGTAGCGGGGTCAGCATCTGATCACCCGCTAATGGAGCGGGCGCCAAATGGCTTCGCGAAACGTAAACGACCCGCCCTTCGCGTGCATCATGTGGAATTTCACGCCTAAGCATTGTGACCACTTTCCTCAAACCAATTGAGCTTATGAGCCTGACATTTAGCCTGGTGGGCCGCGTGCTCTTCAGCGGTAGGCCGCACCACGCGCAGCTGCCCTGGGCTAAGGCTCAAGCGTTGAACCGAAAGACCCTCGCTTGACGGGTTAGCCTGCTGTTCATTCGAAGAAGCTTCCGAGTCCAGTGTTAATGCCGTTTGACCACCGGTCATGGCCAGATAAACGTCGGCTAGAATCTCGGAGTCAAGCAAAGCCCCGTGAAGTACGCGGTGGCCGTTATCGATATCGTAGCGCTTACATAGCGCATCCAGGCTATTACGCTGGCCGGGGTGAAGCTCCCGCGCCATGGTGAGCGTATCCAGCACGCGGCAATACTGACGAACGGGCCCTAACGGCGTGCCGCCGCGCTGCTGGTTAAGCCTGCCAAACTCGTGATCCATAAAGCCCACATCGAACGGCGCGTTATGAATTACCAGTTCCGCCCCTTCGATAAAGGCCCAGAACTCGTCGGCAATCTGGGCAAACACCGGCTCGTTGGCGACCTTTGCATCATCGATCCCGTGAATCGCGACGACTTCGGCGTCAATGTGGCGTTCAGGATTAATATATTGATGGTAGGTACGCCCGGTAAAACGCCGGTTGATCATTTCTACGGCGCCAATCTCGACAATGCGATGGCCATCTTTAGGATCGATACCAGTGGTCTCGGTATCCATGATTATTTGGCGCATCACGCTCTCCTCTGATGTTGCTCATCGATTGCTTCATTAGCGAGCTCATCGGCACGCTCATTACCTGGATGGCCACTGTGACCTTTTACCCAGTGCCACTCAATCGTGTGGCGATGGGTCTCTTCATGCAGTTCTTTCCACAGCTCGGCGTTTTTAACGGGCTGCTTGGCAGCCGTTTTCCAACCCCGCTTTACCCAGTTATGTATCCACTGGGTAATTCCCTGACGGACATATTGGGAATCCGTCCATAAGGCTACTTCACACGGTTGGTTAAGCGTACGTAACGCCATGATCGCGGCCATTAATTCCATGCGGTTATTAGTGGTGTCAGCTTCATAGCCCTTTAGGGTTTTCTCATGCTCGCCACTAAAAAGAATGACGCCCCATCCACCCGGACCTGGATTACCTCGGCACGCACCATCGGTATATACCGTGACCTGTGGTAGGCGCTCGGCCGCTTGATTACTCACTCTATCTATCCTTTATTGGCTGGCGTTGGCTCAATACGTCTTGATGAGACTGGCAGTGCGACGGTTTGCCGCTACGTGTAGCACCCAGCGATGAGGAGGAAACCGAGCTTGGCAGGGTAAATTTTACCCGCTTAACGTGAGCCGATTGCTGACGTCGCTGCGCCTTAATCATATAGCTCTCCCCCCACGGCAGGTTGTGCCGACGCCCCATTGCCTCCCACCCTTCACGACAAGACGACTTCATCAAGCCTCTAAAACAGCAATAGTCTACGCGCTCGACCTCAAAATCGACAAACGCCAACCAGTCGCGTAGTCGGCCAGGCTTATGCCGCTCACCGTTCCAGGGGAATGCCGGGCGACGCTTGCGCCATCGGCGCGTCAAGCCGTTGATCCCCATTGGGTTGAAGCCAAACAGCACCAGTATGCCGTTGTCGGCGGTTACCCGCGCCGCCTCCTGTAACGTGTGGTGGGCATCGTCCAGATGCTCTAGCCAATGATGAATGATCACTACATCCATGCAGCGATCAGGCAGCGCTAGATGATCAGAGGGGCAAACTAGCGTCGACGGGCTGGTTGCCAGTTCATAGGTTGGCGCCCAACGAATGGCATGCGGGATCGCTGACATGGTCATTAGGTCAGGCCCCATACTCATCTCTAAACTATGCCGCCCAGCCCGGCTTTCAACCACCGGGCCCAGGCAGGCCCGCTGCATGTCCCAAAGCGAGCGGCCGGCATCGGTTTGCCAGTAAGGCTGGCTACTTATCAAGCGCTTGGCGATTGTAGTGGCCCTTGTCGAATTTGACATGAACAGCGCTTCCCTCCAAAGTAACGGCTTTTTAACCACATCTCTGCGTCTTTTCAACGTACTTAACAGCAGGTTTGCAACCCTAAAAGGATCTCGCCCATGATGAGCGTGACACCGATTCCCGCCCTTAGCGACAACTATATTTGGCTATTAAGACAAGATACCAGTCAAAGTGTTTGCGTGGTGGATCCAGGTGACGCTGATCCTGTCATTGAACTCTTAGAGCGCGAATCACTGACGCTGGATACCATCCTTATTACCCATCACCACCACGATCATACCGGTGGACTGGCCAAGTTAATCAAGCGTTACTCTCCTCACGTGATTGGCCCCGAGAATCCAACGATCAAGGGCATTAGCCAAACCGTGGGTGAGGGCGACCAAATACGCATTATGGGCCGCCTGTTTGAAGTCATGGCGACGCCGGGCCATACGCTTGACCACATAAGTTTCTATACGCCGGGCATACCGGCGCTGCTGTTTTGCGGCGACACCCTGTTTTGCGCGGGCTGTGGCCGCTTGTTTGAGGGCTCGCCTGAACAAATGCAGACCTCGTTGAACAAATTAGCGGAACTACCTGAAGATACGCTGGTCTTTGCTGCTCATGAATATACGCAGGCAAATCTTGTCTTTGCCCAAGCAGCTGATCCAGAGAATGACAACGTGACATACGCCTTAAAGGAATGCGAAAAGGCCAGGGCGCTAGACCGCCCCACCTTACCCAGCACGATAGGACGCGAGCTGAAAATTAATCCCTACCTGCGTGTAAGCACACCCAGCGTGCGCAATGCGGCAGGTGAACAGGGTGCTAATGATAACGACCTCGCGACGTTCACCACTCTGCGTGAGTGGAAGAACCGATTTTAAGAATGCTATCGAAACCAAACGAATGACACTATGACCTATCGAACGATTCGCCAGCGCTTAATGCTAAGCGCTGGCAGTACGCTAGTTATGGGCCTATTACTGGCCGCTGCAGCAAACTCACAAGCATCAACCCCCGCGTATAATACTTCCTATACGCCCACGACATCTGACGACGTCGGCACCCCCGTAACAGTGCAGCCCACCTCGTTTCACAGCCATTTTTGGGAAGCCTTAACGCTGGAACCGCAGGATGCCTGGACAAAATTACGCGAAAGCTTTCAATGGCAGGACTTGACCCTGCCCACCGACGCCCAGGCCCGGGTTGACGAATGGATCGAGTACTACCGTTCAAGCCCGCAAAATATTGCCACCATTACCGAACGCGCCACCCCCTGGCTTGCCTGGATCACTCAGCAGGTAAGTGAACGCGGTCTGCCTGGTGAAATAGCGTTAATTCCTTTCGTGGAAAGCTCTTTTGATCCCAGCGCCAAAAGCCACCGCGGTGCCGCCGGGCTGTGGCAGTTTATGCCGGGTACGGGCGATGCGTTAGGACTAGTGCGTAACGGTAACTACGATGGACGATTAGACGTTATCACGTCCACCGCGGCCGCGTTGGACTACCTGGAAATGCAGGCCGATGAGTGGTATCACGGCGACATTATGCTTTCATTAGCCGCTTATAACGCCGGTGCTGGCACTGTGAATCGCGCACAACGTAATGCACAAAGCCAGGGATCGACAGGCGATTACTGGGATCTTTCACTGCCGCATGAAACAATGCAGTACATCCCCAAGCTCAAAGCCATCGCCACTATCATCAACAACCCCGAGCAATTCAACGTGGCCTTGCCAGACATTAATCTGGATCCCGCGTTCGCCAAAGTTCAGCTGGAACAACCGCTAAGCATTGCTCAGGCATCACAGCTTTTAGATGTCAGCCAGACGGCGCTAGCCGAGCTAAACCCTGGTCTGCTAAACGGCAGTATCGACCCACGCAACGTACAAACGCTGCTGGTTCCTGAAGAAGTCGATACTCAGGTATTAGCTCAGCTTTCGCCCACTACGTCTACAGAGCTTGCCTCTACCCAAACGCCGGATATTCACCGCGTTGAAAGTGGGGACAATCTGTCAGCCATTGCCAGCCGCTACAATGTAAATCAGAATGACTTAATACGCTGGAATGCCCTCGACCGCCCCGAGGCCATACGACCAGGCCAGCTCCTGACCCTTTCAGGACGTTGAGTTAAAAAAACGCTGATCACATGGGACGTAACCAATGCCGCGTGGTGTTCTGTTTGTAAAGACGTTTTTAATCGTCAACTGTTTGCTGTTGAGCCTGTCAGCCTCTGCTCTCGATACAGAGGCTGACTCCCAATGGGAGGCCATGACAGCAGACGGAGTAACGGCCGCAGATGTATTGCCGTCAAACACCGCGCCCATTGAAACCATGCATGGCTTATCGCTTTATGATAGCCCTGAGCTTCCGGCAGATTTTGCCTACTTTCCCCACGTCAATCCACAGGCGCCTAAAGGCGGCACCATCACCCACACCGCAGTGGGCAGCAGCTTTGACTCTACCAATCCGTTCATTATTCGCGGTACGCCCGCCACCGGCATATCGCAGATCTACGATACCCTGATGGTGAGTAATCCGGGCGAGCCATTCAGCCTCTATGGCTTGCTAGCCGAAGGCGTGCGCCTGGACCCGAACCGTGAATGGATGGAATTTGATCTGCGACCAGAAGCACGCTTTCAGGATGGCGAGCCCGTCACAGCTTATGATGTCGTATTTAGCTTTAACCTGCTGCGTGAGAAAGGCAATCCGTTTTACGCCAGTTATTATGCCGACGTTGAGCAAGTCGTTGCGCTAAACGAGCATCAGGTTCGTTTTGAGTTTTCGAGCACAGAGTCTCGTGAATTACCGTTAATCGTTACCCAACTTCCCATCCTGCCCCGCCACTATTGGGAATCGCACGATTTCACCGCGCCCACGCTTACTGCACATCCAGGCTCCGGCCCCTATCGTATTAGCGAGGTAGACCCTGGGCGGCGCATCGTTTATCAGCGTGATGAAGACTATTGGGGCAAGGATCTGCCGGTTAACGTTGGCCGCTACAATATTGATCGGGTGATTTACGATTACTATCGTGACAGGGATATCGCCTGGGAAGCCTTCAAGGCGGGCCTGACGGATTTTAGAATTGATGCGCGAGCGGCCACCTGGGCGATTGGCTACGATTTTCCGGCGTATCGCGAAGGGCTGGTTAAACGCATTACGGTACCTGATGTAAACCCTTCATTGATGCAGGCGTTTGTTTTCAACCTACGCAAAGAAAAGTTTCAAGACCCGCGAGTTCGCGAAGCGCTTAGCCTGACCTTCGATTTTCCCTGGCTGAATACCAATATTTTTTACCATGCCTACCAGCGCACCGAGAGCTATTTTCAGAACTCAGAAATGGAAGCCGCTGGCCCTCCGTCAGAAGCGGAGCTTGCCCTGCTGGAACCTTTCCGCGAAGAGCTTTTAGCATCTCATCACTCAGACAGGCTATTTACCGACTCACTGCCTATTGATCAACCGGCCGAGATTCGTGAACGGCTGCGCCGGGCACTTGAACTACTTCATGAAGCGGGCTACCAAGTTGAAGACGGCGTATTGGTTAATGAGCAGACAGGAGAGCCTCTACGCCTAGAGGTCATGCTTTACGACGCAAGCCTTGAGCGTGTAGTGCAACCAATGCTTAGAAACATGGCGCGCCTTGGGGTACAAACCTCCATGCGAATTGTGGATATCAACCAATACCTCAATCGTCAGCGTAATTACGATTACGATATCGTGATCAGCCATTTCCCCCAATCCAACAACCCCGGTAACGAACAGCGTGACTTCTGGAGCAGTGCTGCTGCTGAGGCGCCGCAAAGCCGTAACCGAATGGCGCTTGCTCACCCGGCAGTGGATGCATTAGTTGAGGAGATTATTAGCGCGGAGAACCGGGAAGAACTGGATACTGCGACGCGTGCGCTTGACCGCGTGCTGCGCTGGGGATTTTACACGATTCCTCACTATCACTCCGGCGAAACGCGTATTGCGGTATGGGATAAGTTCGGCTACCAAGAGCCTTTCCCAGAGTACGCGATGGATTTAGATGCCTGGTGGGTCGACACCGACCGCGAAGCTGCCTTGCAGCGTCGTCGTTGAGTCTGGCCAGGCCACAAAAAATACTAATCACAATATCCAAGTCACACGACTCACGGAGTGCACTGTGGCACGCTATACACTACGCCGACTGCTGTTAATGATCCCCACGCTGGTGGGGATCATGCTGCTCAACTTTATGATTGTTCAGGCAGCCCCCGGTGGGCCGATTGATCAGATGTTGGCGCGCTTTGAAGGCGCCAATGCCATGGCCAGCACGCGCCTGGACATGGGCGGTGCCGATGTACAGGTAAGCGATGACTCGCGTGGCGCACGCGGTATTGACCCTCGGTTTATCGAGCAGCTAGAACAGCAGTTTGGGTTCGACAAGCCTGCCCACGAGCGTTTTATTGGCATGATGGCGGATTATCTTACCTTCGACTTCGGAACGAGCTTTTTTCGTGATCGCCCGGTTATCGACCTGATGATTGAACGCCTGCCGGTATCGGTTTCATTAGGGCTATGGACCACCCTGCTGGTCTACTTGATTTCCATTCCCCTAGGCATCCGCAAGGCGTTACGACACGGCTCACGGTTTGATGTGTGGACCTCAGGACTAGTGATCGTCGGCTACGCCATACCCGGGTTTCTTTTTGCGATCCTGCTGATTGTGCTTTTCGCAGGCGGCACCTATTTAGACTGGTTCCCGCTGCGCGGATTAACCTCACCGGATTTTGCCGACCTGTCCACCTGGGGCAAGATAAAAGACTACTTCTGGCATATCACGCTGCCGGTGACGGCGGCGGCCATTGGCAGCTTTGCAACGCTAACCATGCTGACTAAAAACAGCTTTTTAGACGAGATTCATAAACAGTACGTACTGACGGCGCGCTCCAAAGGAGCCACCGAGCAGCGCATTCTGTATGGCCATGTGTTTCGCAATGCCATGCTGATCATCATTGCGGGTTTACCGGCTGCCATGATCGGTATTTTCTTTACCGGCGCGCTGCTGATTGAAGTCATTTTCTCACTCGATGGTTTGGGACTGCTGGGGTTTGAGGCCGTTATGCAGCGGGATTATCCGGTAATTTTTGGCACGCTTTTTTTATACACGGTGATTGGATTGCTGCTTAAACTGATTTCCGACCTGACCTATATGTGGGTAGATCCGCGTATCGACTTCGCTTCAAGGGAGTCGTGAAGATGTCTATCAGTTCACGGCTTTCACCAATTACGCTGCGTCGGCTTGCGGCTTTCAAGGCCAATCGCCGGGCGCGCATTTCGCTTTGGTTATTTGGCGTACTGTTTATTTTAAGCTTATTTGCTGAACTCATCGCCAACGACAAGCCGCTCATTCTGCATTACGACGGCCAGTGGTACGCACCGCTGCTGGTTGACTATCCAGAAACCGAGTTCGGCGGTTTTTTACCCACTCGAACAGATTATCTAGACCCTTTTATTCAGCAGCAGATTAACGAGAATGGCTGGGCGCTATGGCCGCTTATCCCGTTCTCCTATCAAACGCTGGATATGCAGATGACAGAGCCTTCCCCCGCGCCGCCCGATACCCGCCACTGGCTGGGTACCGATGATCAAGGCCGTGATGTACTGGCCCGCGTCATTTATGGCTTTCGGCTCTCGGTCGCCTTTGCCCTGGTGTTAACGGCAGGTTCATTGGTAATGGGTGTACTGGCAGGCGGTGTGCAGGGTTATTTTGGTGGCAAGGTGGATCTTATTGGCCAGCGGATAACCGAAATATGGTCGGGTCTTCCCGTCCTGTTTCTGCTGATAATTCTGGCAAGCTTTGTGCAGCCGGATTTTTGGTGGCTGCTGGGCATTATGCTGCTGTTTTCCTGGCTGGGCCTGGTCGATATTGTCCGCGCGGAATTTTTACGCGCCCGCAATCTGGAATATGTCCGCGCTGCAAAAGCCATGGGGCTGCCTTCACGCCTGATAATGTGGCGCCATGTCCTGCCGAATGCCATGGTCGCCACGCTTACGTTTATTCCTTTTCTGTTTACCGGGGCGATCGGTACGCTGACTGCGCTGGATTTCCTGGGCTTTGGTTTGCCACCCGGCTCTCCCTCGCTGGGTGAGCTTGCCGCCCAAGGTAAAAACAACCTTCATGCGCCGTGGCTTGGGATTACGGCGTTCATGACGCTGGCCATTATGCTCTCGCTACTCGTGTTTATTGGCGAGGGCCTGCGTGATGCCTTTGATCCACGCCACGTAAAACCGCGTCTTAAACCCGCGCAGGAAGCTAACCATGCTTAAACCACTGCTTCGCCTCGACAACCTGACCATTGCTTTTGATGGCGCAGTGGTAGTGGATGCCCTAACGCTTACCGTCAATGCCGGTGAAACCCTGGCTATCGTGGGTGAATCCGGGTCTGGCAAGTCAGTCTCAGCATTAGGCGCCATCAATTTATTGCCCAGTAATGCCGAAGTAAGCGGTGGGCGCTGGCTTAAGGAGACAGACCTTAATAAGCTTACCCGCCGAGATTGGAATGCGGTACGCGGTAATCGTGTTGGATTTGTCTTTCAAGAGCCCATGACCTCGCTTAACCCGCTGCATCGTATAGGCAAGCAGATTGGCGAAGCGCTACGCCTGCATCAGGGGCTTCGCGGGCAGGCAGCACGTACCCGGTCGAAAGAACTTCTAGAGCAGGTCAAACTGCCCCGCACTGATGAGTTGCTTGAGGCATGGCCACACCAGCTTTCCGGCGGCCAGCGCCAGCGGGTGATGATTGCCATGGCCATCGCCAACAACCCGGCGCTGCTGATCGCCGATGAGCCCACGACAGCGCTGGATGTTACCGTTCAGCAAGACATACTCGCCCTTTTAAAAGAGCTTCGTGATCAGCACGGCATGGGTATGCTGTTTATTAGCCACGATCTTAACCTGGTACGCCGTTATGCCGAACGGGTTTGCGTCATGTATCGCGGTAAAATTCAGGAAATAGGGCCGGTTGAAGAGGTGTTTAACAACCCGCAAAGCGACTACACCAAAGCGCTTTTAGCGGCAGAACCTGAAGGCAGGCCTGCGGCACTTGCCGCCACCAAGCCACTACTCACCGCGCGCCAGCTAAAAGTCAGTTTTGAGCGCCCCAAAACGGGATTATTCAAGCGTCAGCCGCCCCCTTTCGAAGCCGTCAAGGCAACGGATTTGACGATTGCCCCAGGTGAAACGCTGGGCATCGTCGGTGAATCAGGCTCGGGCAAAACCACGCTCGCCTCCGCGATCATGCGCCTTGTGCAGAGCCGGGGAGAAATCAACCTGGGCGATGTTCCGTTAAGCCAGTTGACGGGCAATGCATTACGCCGCCAGCGCCATCGTTTGCAGATGGTCTTCCAGGACCCTTATGGCGCGCTTTCGCCGCGTATGCCGGTATTTGATATCGTCAGCGAAGGGCTGCGCTTTCATTACCCTGATTTGCCCCTCAGCGAAGTAACCCAACGCGTGCATCAAACTCTGCATGAAGTGGGCTTACCGGAAAGCTGTGCGGCGCGTTACCCGCACGAATTTTCCGGCGGGCAGCGCCAGCGTATTGCCGTGGCCAGGGCGATTATTCTGGAGCCTGAGCTATTAGTACTGGATGAGCCGACCTCGGCGCTGGACCGCACCGTGCAAAAGCAGCTAGTTACCCTGCTGCGCCAGCTACAGGAACGCCGCCAGCTGAGCTATCTGTTTATTAGCCACGACCTGGCCGTCATACGCGCCATGGCGCACCGTATTATGGTGTTAAAAGATGGTGAAGTGGTTGAACAAGGGTCCTGCCTTGACGTTCTCGCCTCGCCCCAGCACCCGTACACCCAAGCATTAATTGCGGCCGCCCATTTGCGCCAACTACCTGCTTAACGATTTAAGCGTTTGAGGGAGAATGTGTTATTTCAAGGCAACAAACAAAGATAACGGTATAAATTATAGGGGTTTGTTCCGGCGCTATTGCTTGGTGCAATAGCGCCGAGAACGCATGACGTGCTTTAGAAGCTGGCTATTTCTTCTGCGGTTAGCTCACGCCATTCCCCTGGTGCCAAATCATTGGGTAACGTTATATCGCCTATCGATTGGCGGTGCAGCGCATTCACATGATTCCCCAGGGCGACAAACATGCGTTTCACTTGGTGATAGCGCCCTTCGGTAATGGTCAGCTCGGCTTGGGTCGGCGTTAGAAAGCGTAGCAATGCGGGCTGAGTTGGCGTCTCCTCACCTTCAAGCATAATGCCTTCGGCTACCTGGTTAATGGCCCATTCAGCGGCGCTACCTTCTACCGGTTCAGCAAGTTCGGCAATATACACCTTCGCGCAGCGATGGCGTGGCGAGGTAACCCGGTGTGACCACTGGCCGTCGTCGGTGAGCAACAAAAGCCCCGTGGTATCGGCGTCCAACCGCCCTACTGGTTGCAGGCGCTCCACTTTAGGCAGGTCAATCAAGTCGATAACGCGCGGATAAAGACCCCGCCTGGCGGTGCACTCCACATCCGTGGGTTTATGCATCATAAGGTAGCGAAGCCCGACCAGTTCGAGCTTTTCGCCATTAAACGTTACCTCATCTTGCTCGGTATCAATCTGGGTGGCCGCTTGCTTGATAGGTTTGCCATTTAAGGTAACGTCACCATCTTTAAGCGCCCGTTTGGCCAAGCTACGCGTTAGCGGGGTTGTTTCACTCAGAAAGCGGTCAAGGCGCATTATTGACCCACTCCTGGCAGTAGCGAAAAGCGGTCGGCATCTTGCCAGGCAGGAAATTTTTCACGAAAAGCATCTAATTCCATTTTATCTAGCGTTCCCGTTTCAATAAACGGTGTATTTGCAGGGTGGTCAATGAGCGGTTCGCCCTTAAAATCGACCAGCATGGAGTCACCACTGTAAGCCAGCCCTTTGGCATCTTCCCCCACCCGGTTGACCCCGACGACATAGGCAAGGTTTTCAACCGCTCGGGCTTGAAGCAGCGTTCGCCAGGGTTGGCGGCGCGGCGCTGGCCAGTTGGCAACACAAAGTAGCGCATCATACTCGAAGTGCTCATTGTCTGCTGGCTGTTGGCGCGACCAAACGGGGAAACGCAGGTCGTAGCACACACTTAAGAGTAATTTGAACCCTTTAAGCTCGACTATCTGGCGAGTTTTACCCATGCCATAACGTTCGTGCTCACCCGCCATGCGAAACAGATGCCGCTTATCGTAGTAGCTAACCTCGCCTTCTGGGGTGGCCCATACCATCCGGTTGTAATACTGCCCGTCATCGACAATTGCGACACTGCCGGTCATCACGCAGTTACGTGCCTTCGCCTGGTCCAGCAACCAGTTAACGCTTTGGCTTTCCGCCATAGGCTGGGCCATTTCACGGGAATTCATGGTAAATCCCGTGGCAAACATTTCAGGCAAGACAATAAGGTCGGTGTCGCGGCTGTCCAAATCGCCTAGCAGCTGAGCTAGATGTGCATGGTTTGCCTGCGGATCTTCCCAGCGCAGGTCGCACTGAACAAGGCTCGTTTTAAGCTGACTCATGCCACTTCTCCTTTCGGCCAGTGTGTTTTTCAAATTATGTGCTAGATTAGCATTTTTAGTTAATGAGGCTGCTATGCTTTCCACGTCAACTCGCGATCCCCAGGCAGTCAAAGGCGTCACGTTTGGCTTAACTGCCTACATTATGTGGGGATGTTTTCCGCTATTTTTCGCGCTGTTTGACGGCATTCCAGCCTTTGAAATTCTTATTCATAGAATTTTATGGTCGTGCCTTTTTCTGGTCGGCTTGATTACTTTTTTAAAGCGTTGGGCACCCGTGGCCCAAGCATTAAGCCAGCCCAAGCGCCTGGGCCGCGTCCTGATCTGTGCATTGCTAATTGCCTTTAACTGGGGCCTTTACATTTATGCCGTCGAAAGCAAGCAGGTGCTCCAGGCAAGCTTAGGCTATTTCTTGACACCTTTGGTCAATGTCGCCCTAGGCATGCTGGTGCTGCGTGAAGTGATGGCTCGCCTACAACTAGTCGCTCTGGGGCTAGCAAGCCTTGCCATCGCCATTCAGTTTGCGATGTTGGGTGAGCTGCCCTGGATCAGCCTGATGCTCGCGCTCAGTTTTGGTAGCTATGGGCTGTTTCGCAAGCAGGTGCCGCTTGATGGCTTGTCGGGGCTATTTGTGGAAACCCTGCTGCTCTTCCCCCTCGCTCTTATAGCGATTAGCTGGCTTAGTTGGCAGGGCGATTCGCACTTTCTTTATGATATGCCCATGAGTGGGCTGCTCATTATCAGTGGCGTATTAACCGCACTGCCGTTAATGGCGTTCGCGGGTGCTGCCCGACGCTTGAGGCTCTCGACGTTGGGCTTTTTGATGTACATCAACCCCAGCATTCAGTTTTTGATCGCGCTAACCATTTTTGGCGAGCCGCTGGGTATGATTCAGCTCGCCACCTTTATCATGATCTGGCTGGGGCTTGCGCTTTACTCATGGTCATCCTGGCAATCACGCCCGCGCCAAGCCGTTGTGAGCTAGCTGATTCTGGCCTGAATGTGATACCGCCAGAGAAACCTCGTCTCTGTCAGAAACACGCTCCGGCTGATAGCCCACGCGAAAACCGCCCCAATGCTTACCGTTAATAAAAATCGGTACGGAAAGGTCATGCATCACCTCACCCGTATCGCGTTTATAGGTTTGTAGCAGTAAGGGCTGGGTATGGGTGCCGCACCGACTGCCGGTAGGATCATCAAAAATGCGCTTACTCCGGCAGTATTTTAAGTCATGCGCACTATCCCCCGTTGGTGCGCGGCTTACCGCAGCATTATGGGTAGGCACGTAGCCGTTGCGATCACAAGCAATCGCGTAGCTAAGTTCATACCCTGTAAGCAGCGGCTCCTGAAGGTCAGGTAGCACTTGATCGGTAAAATCATCAAACGCCGTACGATACAACGGCGGCTGAGTACCCGGTATTTTTTGGTAGTCCGGCTGAAATAGCGCTGACTCTGAAAGCGCACCGCTTTTGAGAGCTTTCTCAAATAGCCTGCCAATGTGATCAGCGGCTTGGCGTGCCACACTGAATACCTGCTGATGGCGCCCCTGTAAGCGCTGCTGGGCCAGCTCTCCGTCCACCCCTTCGGCTGCCTCCATCAAAGCCCGCGCCTGCGCCGCCAGGTCATGCATATTGCGATTACCTTCATCTACATCGCTTTCCAACTGACGTAGGCTGTCGGCCACGGTTTGACTATGGGCTTTGGTCGTTTCCATGGCGTCAGCGACGCTGGTGATTTCACGCTGAACATGATCGAACTCGTGGGTAATAGTACCCAGCCCCTCGCCTACTTGGCGCATACCTTGGGAGCGCTCGCGGATACGCATCATTAGTGCGCCCAGCGTAGTGGCAACATCCTGGCCGCTTTCGTGCATATCTTTAACCAGCGTCTCGACACTTTGGGTTGCGGTTGAGGTCTTTAGTGCCAAGCTGCGTACTTCGCCTGCAACTACCGCAAAGCCCCGCCCATGCTCTCCGGCTCGGGCGGCCTCAATGGATGCGTTAAGTGACAGCAGATGCGTTTGCTCAGCGATACCCTCTATCATTGAGGTGACATGGCGCACTCGCTCAATCTTATCGTTGAGTAGCGTTAACATTTCAAGCGCCTGGTCCGAGCGTTCAGCCACATCATTCATATCACTGACGATATCGGCAAGCTCAGCGTGATTATGGTGGCTGGATTGACGGGCTTTTTCGGCAAGCGCAGCCACTTGGCTAGCACTGGTACTCACCTGCAAGATAGCGGCATTGATCGCCGCCATGCTGGAGGACGCCTCCCGGGCCATTGTTTCCTGCTTGCCAAGGCGCTGATCCATCAGATCGGCATAGTGTGAAACCTCAGCCGATGCGATGGCCGTACTGCTGGCTCGCTGCATCAGCCGATACGCCATGGCCCGTAGCGATCCATAATCCTTAAGCGGTTTGAATCCACGCATAGGCTGGGCCAGGCGCTGTTGACTGGCTAAATACACGCTTAGTTGAGTATTGGCGACCATTCCAGCGCCAGCTAACCCGGCACACACAAGCGCAAGATAGGTTAATAGACTGGCCTGAGCTACTAACCAGACCGATAGTCCCAGCAGCGCCAAAGGCGCCAGCAAACGAAGTAGCCGCATGTGGAGTACTCTTTTGTAATTGACGTTATTGAGCAGCATTACCGATATGGCGATTAGGCTTATCTAATCATTTTTTAATGAGCTTAACGGGTTGCGCTTATGAAAGAAGTAGCACTTTGGGGGAAGAGATAGGTAATTTATCAAGCAACGCCGCAATGATGGCTTTAACGCGTTAATATAGTCATATAAAGAAAGAACTATCGGTTCTTAAAACTAGTCTTTAAAACCTAGTCTTTAAAACCTCGGTTTTTAAAAAATACAGCTTCCAAACGGTCCATAAGTTCATGCTGAAGCGTTACTTGCCTATTTTTACGTGGCTGCCTCACTATCATAAGCGCTTGCTGGGCGCTGATATGTTGGCGGGTGTCATTGTTACCGCCATGGTGATTCCACAGTCGCTGGCTTATGCATTGCTGGCGGGGCTGCCTGCCGTTGTTGGTCTGTACGCCAGCATCCTGCCGCAACTGTTTTATACCCTGATGGGAACGAGCCGCACGCTTGCCGTAGGGCCAGTGGCCATTATTGCGCTAATGACCGGCGCGGCACTCTCATCTATTGCCCAGCCTGGCACAGAGGCGTATCTGCAGGCCGCGTTAGTCCTTTCGCTACTTTCAGGCCTGATATTGGTGACCATGGGCGCACTTCGCATGGGCTTTTTTAGCAATTTTTTAAGCCACCCCGTTATTTCAGGTTTTTTAACCGCCTCGGGCATATTAATTGCGGCAAGCCAGCTAGGTAGCTTGCTGGGTGTGTCCAGCAGTGGTTTTACCCTGATTGAACGAGCCATCACGCTAATCCCCAATTTACCCGCCTTTAACCCCTACACGCTTGGGATAGGCGCCGGTACGCTGACGTTTTTAATCGCCATGCGCCGTTATGGTAAGCAGACCCTCACCCGGCTTGGCATCCCCCCTTCCCTTGCTGATTTGCTCACCAAGGCAGGTCCAGTGTTTGCGGTAGTCGCTACCTCACTGATCACCTGGCATTGGCAGCTGGCAGCGTCAGGTGTCGCGGTGGTCGGCGCCATCCCCAGCGGCTTGCCCGCCCTCAGCTTTCCCTGGGCAGACGCTTCACTATGGCGGGCGTTATTAATCCCGGCGCTGCTGATCAGCTTGGTAGGTTTTGTTGAGTCGGTTTCCATGGGACAAATGCTCGCTGCCAAACGGCGCCAGCGTATTTCCCCCAATCAGGAGTTGATTGGTTTGGGAGCAGCCAATCTTGCCGCCGGTATCACTAGCGGTATGCCAGTCACTGGCGGCTTATCGCGCACCGTTGTCAACTACGATGCTGGGGCACAAACGCCCGCTGCTGGCGCCTTTGCAGCCTTGGGTATTGCGCTGGTCACCATGTCGTTTACCGGTTGGCTTTACTACCTGCCCATTGCCACACTGGCTGCGACTATTTCGGTATCCATACTCACTCTGGTGGATATCCCCATGCTGCGCCAAACGTGGCGCTATTCGCGCAGTGATTTTGCCGCAATGGCAGTGACCATCCTGCTAACCTTGGTAGAAGGTATTGAAGCAGGCATTATCGGCGGCGTCACTCTGTCTATTGCGCTATTTCTTTACCGTACCAGCCGCCCGCATAGCGCTATTGTGGGTCGGGTGCCCGATACCGAACATTTTCGTAATACCGCCCGCCATGATGTGGAAACCGTCAGCAACGTGGCGTTACTGCGTATTGATGAAAGCCTCTATTTCGCTAACGCCCGCTATTTGGAAGATACCGTCTACAACCTGGTTGCAAGCCACCCTGAGCTTGAGCACGTTGTGCTGATTTGCTCCGCGGTTAACCTGATTGATGCTTCCGCCTTGGAAAGCCTGGATGCAATCAATGCCCGGCTGAAAGACTCCAACGTGAAGCTGCATCTATCTGAGGTGAAAGGCCCCGTCATGGACAAGCTGAAAAAGAGTGATTTTTTGGACGCTCTGACAGGCCGGGTTTTTTTGAGTACTTACGCGGCCTGGCGCGAATTCTCGTAATTTACTTGCTCATTCAATTTTTTGAAAAGCCAGGTTTTTACCTGGCTTTTTGCATTTCAGATGAGGGTGTTTTTGGTCTGGATTGACAACAGCATTGACATTTCCCCATTGGCTTACCTACTATCATTCGACCACTAAGCAAAACCAAATACCGCATAGCAAAACACTAAGTAACTAAATGTAACGACAAACATAATAATGGAGCCTGCCAATGCGCCCTTTCGCCCATCGCCTTTTCATCGCCGCCTTACCACTTTCGTTGTTAAGTGCCGCTGTTACCTATGCCAACGAGGTTGAATTGCCCTCCACCATGGCATGGACTGCCTACGGCACTAACTCGAGCGGTTACGCTCAAGCCGTGGCCATCGGCAATATGCTGCAAAACAAATACGACTCATCGGTGCGCATTCTGCCAGGAGACAACGACGTCTCGCGCATGACACCGCTAAAGCAAGGGCGTGTTGACCTTTGTGCGTGCGGTATCGCCAGCTACTACGGCGCTGAAGGCGTGATGATGTTTGCCGATCGCGACTGGGGCCCTCAGCCGCTGCGCGTGATTACCACATCGACTGCCTCTTTTGGCCTCTCTCTGGCGGTGGCGGGCGATCTGGATGTTGAAACACCCGCAGATCTAGCGGGCAAGCGCATTGCCTATATACGCGGCGATGATGCGCTCAATAAAGGCACCGAAGCGTACCTGGCGTTTGGCGGGCTTACCTGGGATGACGTTGAACGGGTCGATTACCCAGGCTACGGCCGTTCGTTTGATGGCATTATCGCCGGTGATGTAGACGCCTCATTTACGACCACTGTCACTCCTCCGGCCCAGCAGCTTGCCAGCAGCCCGCGCGGTATCAGCTGGCCGGTGCTCGACCCTAACGATGAAGCAGGCTGGGAGCGCATGGCCGCGGTGGCGCCTTATTTTCGCCCTCATGAAGCCACATCAGGCGCAGGCGGCATCAGCGCGGACAATCCGGTGCCCAGTGCCAGCTATCCGTATCCTATCGTGGTGGCCAATCAAGACCTGGAAGACAACGTCGCTTACGGCCTGATCAAAGCCATGCAGGAGAATTTTGACGACTACAAGGATAATGCTCCCGGTGCGCTTGGTTACGCCTTGGATCAGCAGGACCTTCAATGGGTAGTGCCGTTCCACGACGCCGTGGTGGAGTACTACAAAGAGATCGATGTATGGACCGATGAAATGCAGGCGCACCAGGATAAACTGATTGAACGCCAGAACGTGCTGTTAAGCGCCTGGGAAAGCTTTATGCAGGACGCACCCAGTGATGACGAGGCCTTTACTACCGCATGGATGGAAGCCCGCGCCAGCGCATTGAGTGATGCCGGCTTCGAACCGATCTTCGAGTAATACTCAAGTCTACGGGCAATACGTCAAAGGGCGGCATTCGCCGCCCTCTGCTGATTGACGATCTTTCCATATCATAGTCGCCATAACCAAAGATACCTCGCCATGACTACAGATACTGCTCCTGCCAATAATCAGCAGGTTAAAGAAAAGATCAGCCAGATCCGTGAGCTGCCCCCGGCGCTGCGCTGGGTCCCCGCCGCAGTGACCGTCATTTTGATGCTGATGACGCTGGATTTTCTTTTCAACCTGGGGTTGCTTACCTTTGTCACGGGCCTGGAAACACAATTTTATTACGCTGTGGTCGCGCTTCTGCTTCCCTTGGTTTTTCTGCTTTGGCCCATGCGTAGCAGCCAGCAGGAGCAGCCTATCCCGTGGTACGACTATCTGCTAAGTGCCACAACGCTCATCGTGGGTGGCTACTTTGTTGTTAACGCGGTGCCCATTCTGGAGCGCGGCTGGGCGTTCGACGCTCCGCAGCTTGCGATCTATGCAAGCTACGCCTACTGGTTATTAATCGTTGAGGCGGCCCGGCGAGCTGGCGGCTTGCCCATTGCGATTATTGCAGGTGTGTTCTCGCTTTATCCGCTGGTGGCTGACATTGTCCCTGGGCCAATCCAGGCGTTCCCATCCACCCTTGAACAAACCGCCATGTACCACACCATGAGTACCGAAAGCATCATGGGGGTACCGTTACAGGCATTCGCGGGCCTGGTAATCGGCTTTTTGGTATTTGGCGTTGTGCTGCAAAAAAGCGGTGGCGGCAAGTTTTTCATCAATCTGGCGTTTGCGTTGCTAGGCCATGTGCGCGGCGGCCCGGCCAAAGTTTCGATTTTCTCGAGTGGCCTGATGGGCTCCATGAGCGGTAGCGTCATCAGTAACGTGCTCACTACCGGCGTATTATCAATTCCGGCCATGCGGCGTATCGGCATGAGCCGCTCTTTTGCGGGCGGCGTTGAAGCCTGTGCCTCAACAGGCGGCGTGTTAATGCCCCCGGTGATGGGTGCCACAGCGTTTGTCATGGCGATGTTTCTGGACATTCCCTATTCGGCCGTGGCGCTTGCCGCCGTTATTCCCTCTATCCTGTATTTTTTAGGCCTTTTTATTCAGATAGACGCCTACGCCGCGCGTCACGATATAAAAGGCCTGCCGGCCATTGAGCTGCCTTCGCTGAAGCAGACACTCAAAGAGGGCTGGTACTTTATTTTCGTTTTCGCCTTACTCGTCTGGATGCTGCTGATCATGCAGCGCGAAGCCGTGGCGCCGTTTTACGCCACCGCCCTTCTGTTGGTGCTCAATCAGTTCTCCAAGCACAACCGCTGGGGCTGGAAGGACGTAGCCGATACGCTGTCATCGGCGGCTAAGCTGTTTGCCGAGCTGATTGCCATTCTGGCAGGCGTCGGCATGCTGGTCGGCGCACTTTCGATGACCGGCCTTTCCGGTACCATCGCGAATGATTTCATTAATATCGCCGGGGGCAGCGTACCCTTGCTGCTGATTATGGGCGCCGTTACCAGCTTCGTGCTTGGCATTGGCATGACCGTCACTGCGGCTTATATCTTCCTGGCAGTGGCTCTGGCACCAGCCTTGATTCAGGGCGGCGGCCTGGACCCCATGGCAGTACACATGTTCATCCTCTACTGGGGCATGCTGAGTTTTATCACACCGCCAGTAGCGCTGGGGGCGTTTGCTGCCGCTACCGTTGCCGGTGCCCGGCCGATGGAAACAGGCCTACAGGCGATGCGCCTGGGTAGCGTCATTTACTTTATTCCGTTTTTGTTCGTACTTAACCCCGCGCTAATTATGCAGGGCACGCCGCTTATGATCGTTGCCGTGTTTATCCAGGCGGTTATCGGCATCATCTTGTTTGCCTCAGCCATGCAGGGTTATCTGATGGGCGTTGGCCGCCTGGGTTATGGCGCCCTGCAGGAGATCATCATTCGCAGCTTGATTCTTATCGCGGGGCTGTTGCTGGCATTACCGGGTGGGGGAATGGTGCCGCTGAGCCAATGGGAGCTAATCGGCCTGGCACTTGCCGCACTAGTGCCCGGCATTTTGTTGGCACGCTTAAGCCAACGCTATCATCAGCGCTCTCATGCTCCAGCGGCCATAGAACCTTGATGCAGCCTACGACACGTTAACTAATGATTTATATAGTCAACAAACAATTTACCTAGATATTACCAATGCCACTAAACACAGCACGGGAGCAGGCCATGTCCGTTCATTATCAGCGCCACGGCGATATAGGCGTTATCCAAATTGCCAACCCACCGGTTAACGCCCTGGGTCAGGCAGTGCGCAGTGGCTTGATCAATGCGCTTGAAGAAGGCATTGCCGACTCTGACGCTAAAGCGCTGGTGCTATTAGCAGATGGGCGAACCTTTATCGCCGGCGCGGATATTCGTGAGTTTGGCAAGCCGCCCCAAGCGCCGCTTTTACCGGATGTGATTGCTCAACTCGAAGCCTGCCCGAAACCTTTAATTGCGGCGCTACACGGTACGGCGCTCGGCGGCGGCTTGGAGGTAGCGCTGGGCTGCCACTACCGCACCGCACTGGAAGGCACCCGCGTAGGGCTGCCAGAAGTAAAGCTGGGCCTACTGCCCGGCGCGGGAGGCACCCAACGGCTGCCACGCCTGGTCGGCGTTGAGCGTGCGCTCGAAATGATTACTAGCGGGCGCTTCATTGAGGCTACAGAAGCGCTTGAGGCGGGGATCATTGATGACGTTAGCACCGCCAAGACACCGCTTGAAGCGGGCTTATCAGCGGCACACGCGGTGTTATCCGGCCAACAAACCTCGCGTATTACCGGCACCCTGCCTGCGCCTGAAAGCGACTCGCAAGCGATTGCCGATACGCGTGAGCACCTTACTCGGGAAACGCCGGAACTTTTTTCACCGTTTCGCATTGTTGAAGCAATCGAAGCAAGCGTAACGTCTGACTCGCTTCAAGACGGGCTGCGCCGCGAGCGGGAGCTTTTTGTCGCCTGTATGGATTCGCCTCAGCGTGCGGGGCTTATTCATCTGTTTTTCGCTGCGCGCAGCCCGCACATTGTGCCTGGGGTAGAGAACGCCAGCGCCTTTAGCCAAGTGGCATTAATCGGCGAGCATCCGCTATTTGAACGCTTACAAAAAGCCGCCCAGCGGGCCGGCATTCAGTTAACCGATACTGCTAACGAAAACACCGAGCTGTGCCTTATAGCGTCGACAAGCCATGCGGAGCAACCACTCCCTATTACTACCATCACCCTGACCGAAATTGGCAACCAAGGTGACATCAACACCGCGTTAAGCCTGGTCATTCCCCAAAGTGATGATTTGATTGAGCTGGTCAATCTAGGCGCTGAGCCGCTTACTCAGCAACGCGCCGCGCTTACGTTAAAAGCCCTTGGGGCAAACGTAGTGGTCAGCCAGAAGCGTAGCTTGCTCAATACACTGTACGAAGCGACTCAGCAGGCCCCAGCCTGCGAGAAGCGCTCAGCCCTTGAACAGGCAAGCATCGGCATTGCACAGCAGGGCTTTTGCTACCGCGAAAGCGATATCGACTTACTCGCGGTAGAGGCGCTGGGCTACCCGAGCCACCTAGGTGGGCCGCACCGCCAGGCAGCGCTCTCAACGGCTAAGGACGTATAACCAATGAATCTTACCTTTAGCCCCGAAGAGCAGGCATTTCGCGCCCAGGTTCGCCGCTTTCTAGCCGATGCGTTGCCCGGTGATATCCGTGAGCGCGTGCGCCTGGGGCGTCATCTGCGAGCCGATGATCATCTGCGCTGGCAGAACATTCTTAGCGCGCAGGGCTGGCTAGCCGCTAATTGGCCAACGGAGCACGGCGGCCCCGGCTGGGGGCCTGTCGAGCGGCATATATTCGATGAGGAGTGTGCCGCAGCTCACGCGCCGACGGTCGTACCCTTCGGGGTTAACATGGTGGCCCCGGTTATCATGAAATTCGGCAGTCCTGAGCAGCAACAGCACTATCTGCCGCGCATTTTGAGCAACCAGGATTGGTGGTGCCAGGGCTACTCAGAGCCAGGCGCAGGCTCTGACCTGGCGGGGCTGAATACTCGCGCCGTACGCAAAGGCGATCACTACATCGTTAACGGCCAGAAGACCTGGACCACGCTGGGCCAGCACGCCAACATGCTGTTTTGTCTGGTGCGCACCAACCCGGATGCCAAGAAACAGGCAGGCATCAGTTTTTTACTGATTGATATGCAGAGCCCAGGCATTACGGTGCGCCCGATCATTACCCTCGATGGTGCCCACGAGGTAAATGAAGTGTTTTTAGACAACGTCCGGGTACCGGTTGAAAATCGCGTGGGTGAAGAGGGCCAGGGATGGACCTGCGCCAAGTTTCTACTTACCCATGAACGTACCGGTATTGCCGGTCTGGGCCACGCCAAGCAGGCACTGCGTCATTTGAAATCGCTGGCCAGCCGTATTGAGCATCGTGGCAAGCCTTTGCTGGCGCTACCCAGCTTTCGTTTACGGGTGGTAAAGGCGGAGCTTGAACTCATGGCTCTTGAAGTCACCAACCTGCGCGTGATTGCGGCCACCCGGGATGGCGGCGCCCCCGGCGCGGAAAGCTCGCTACTCAAGGTACGCGGGTCTGAGCTTCGCCAGGAGCTAAGCGAGCTGACTCGGCGTGCGCTTGGCCCGGCGGCGCTGCCCTTCTTTCCTGATTTTCTGCACGGCGATGCATCGTTGGATGACGCCAACGCGCAAAGCGCGTCCGCCAGCGCGCAGTATTTTAATCGCCGCAAGCTATCGATTTATGGCGGCGCCAATGAAATACAAAAAAGTATCGTCGCCAAAACCATTCTCGAAATGTAAGGACGCCACCATGGATTTTGCTTTGACCGACGAGCAGCGCATGCTCGAAGAGACGCTCACCCGCTTGGTGGCTGATCAGGTTTCCCCCACCCAGCGTCGCGCCATGCTGGATGCACCCCGCCAAGAGCCCTCTACGCTTTGGCGTACCTTTGCCGAGCTTGGCTTGCTGCATATGCCCTTTAGCGAAGCGGTGGGCGGTTTAGGCGGTGATGGTACGGATCTTATGATTATCATGCAGGCGCTGGGCCGTGGGCTGGTACCCGAAGCCTATCTGGCAGGCCTGGTGCTGCCGGGCCAGCTCCTCGCCTTGACCGCCAACAGCGCGCAGCAAACCCGCTGGCTGGCCCCGCTTCTTGAGGGTGAGCATCAATTGGCGCTCGCCTGGCAAGAGCATGGTGCCCGCTACGATGCCTTTGACGTATCTACCCAAGCTATAAAGCACAACGCTCAATGGCGGTTAACCGGCAAAAAAGATGTCGTGCTGAACCTGGAAGCCGCCTCCGCCTATCTGGTCACCGCTCGGCTGGAGAGCGGTAAGCTAGGCCTATTTATCCTGCCTGCGGGCACGCCCGGCCTATCGCTGCACCTCTACCACACAATGGATGACCAGGCCGCCGGCGACCTAACCCTTGATGACGTTACGCTGCCAGATGAGAACTGCCTGAGTGAAGATGTCAGTGAGGCGCTGGCCGACGTGCTTGCCCTGGGCCGCGCGGCGCTATGTGCCGACGCCATTGGGGCGATGGAAGAGGCCTGCGATCAAACCCTGGCCTATTTAAAGGATCGTAAGCAATTTGGGCTGCCGCTCGCGACGTTCCAAGCGCTTCAGCACCGCATGGTCGATATGCACCTACACCTTGAGCAATCGCGTTCCATGGCGATTTTAGCTTGCACCAGCCTGTCACTGCCCGCTGATGAGCGGGACTATAAAATTGCCGCGGCCAAAGCGTATTGTGGTGAGTCAGCACGCTTTATTGCCGAGCAGGCGATTCAGCTCCACGGCGGCATGGGCATGACAGAAGAGTGCCATGTGGCTCACTATGCCAAGCATCTGGTCATGTTTGATCACTATCTTGGCGATAGCGACTATCACCTTGAGACGGTCAGTGACCAGCTAAGCGTTGCTTAAGGAGCTTTGTATGCCGGATAACGCTAGTGAGCTGATTAGTCTCAGTGCGATTGAAAACGGTATCGTCGAAGTTGCCATCAACCGGCCTGAAGTCCGCAATGCGCTAAATGAGCCTACCGCTCTGGCGCTTAACGAAGCACTCGCAAACGTGGCACAGGATGACCGGGTGCGCTGCGTGATTGTTTACGGTTCAGGTAGTGCATTCTGCGCTGGCGCCGACCTTGCCGAGTTTGAAAAGGCGGCCTCTGAACCGGCTAGTGAGCGGCTTGAGACACTCTTTTTACCCGCTTTGCGCACATTAATGACGATGGAAAAACCGGTGATTGCGGCGGTCAGTGGTGCGGCAGCAGGCATTGGTGTTTCCTATGTCCTCGCCAGCGATATGGTGGTGATGGGACGCTCGGCTTACCTTAAGCTTGCCTTTATCAATATTGGCTTGATTCCCGATGGCGGCGCCTGCTGGCACTTGGTGCGCCAGCTTGGTCATGCCCAGGCTTTTGAAATGGCCGCGCTGGCAACCCCGATTACTGCTGAACGCTGCATGGCACTTGGTCTGGCCAATCGCGTTGTGGAAGATGACCAGGTGCTGGTGCAAGCCCGCACGCTGGCGCAGGCATTGGTAGGTCAATCACCCCAAGCGTTGAGCGCAACCAAGCATGCATTGCGAGAAGCAGCGCAACTTTCGCTTGGCGATACCATGAAGCAGGAAGGGGAACTGCAGGATCAGTGCAAAGCATCCGATGATTTTCAAACGCGTGTGGCGGCCTTTCGTCAAAGCCGCCGCAAATGAGTCAGCGCCTGCTGATAATCGTTATGTAGCGTGGCCACTTCTTCGGCGACGCTATTAAGCGTAGTAATACTGCCCACGCCCTGCCCCGCGCCCCAAATATCACGCCACGCTTTGGATTTACTGCTGCCGCCTGAACCATAGCGCATCGAGGCTTTGTCACCTTGCGGCAACGCTTCGGGGTCTAGCCCCGCTTGCTCAATACTGGCGCGCAGATAGTTACCGTGAACGCCCGTAAACAAGTTGGTATACACAATATCCACCGCCGCCGAATCCAGCACCATCTGCTTATAAGCCGATGAAGCATTTGCCTCCTGGGTGGCGATAAAGCGCGTGCCCATGTATACCAAGTCCACGCCTAGCGCCTGGGCAGCGGCAATCTGTTCACCTTGAGTAATGGCGCCTGCCAGCACCAGCGGGCCGTCGTAAAAGCGGCGCACCTCGGCCACAAAGGCAAACGGATTGAGCCCGCCGGCATGCCCGCCTGCTCCATGGCAGACTAAAATCAGACCATCGACGCCGGCATCAATCGCTTTTTTGGCGTGTCGCAGCGTGGTCACATCATGAAATACCAGCCCGCCATAGGCATGCACCTGCTCTACCACCCGATTAGGAGCATGCAAGCTGGTAATCACCAGCGGCACCTTGAACTCGGCGCACAGCGCCACGTCATGCTCCAGACGATCATTCGTGGGGTGTACGATCTGATTAACCGCAAAAGGTGCAGAGGGGCATTCGGGATGGCGTTTATCATAGTCAGCCAGGGCTTGAGTGATCTGTTCTAGCCATTCCCTGAGCGTTTCAGCGGGCCGGGCGTTTAGGGCCGGAAAAGCCCCGATAATGCCAGCCTGACACTGGGCAATGACCAGCTCTGGCCCAGAGACAATAAACATTGGAGAGCCGATCACCGGCAGAGTTAACGAAGCGGTTAAGCGCGTTAGCATGGGCATCTCGCTAGTTATTTTTACGAGGCTGTTAGCGCAAAAAGGCCCCCGGGGCCTTTTTGCGCCTTATGACTTACAGCTTGCTTTCAAGCTCGGGCAGGATCTCGAACAGGTCGCCCACCAGGCCGTAGTCGGCCACCTGAAAGATCGGCGCTTCGTCGTCCTTGTTGATCGCAACGATCACCTTGGAGTCTTTCATGCCCGCCAGGTGCTGAATGGCGCCGGAGATTCCCACCGCGATATACAGATCTGGAGCGACGATCTTGCCCGTCTGGCCGACCTGCATATCGTTGGGTACAAAACCGGCGTCCACCGCGGCGCGCGAGGCACCTACCGCCGCACCCAACTTGTCGGCAATCCCGTTGAGCAGCTTGAAGTTGTCGCCGTTGCCCATGCCGCGGCCACCAGAGATGACGACCTTGGCACCACCGAGTTCGGGGCGGTCGGACTGCGCCAGTTCCTGTTTCACAAAGCTTGACTGGGTGTTCTCGACGACCACGTCTACCGCTTCCACCGTGGCGCTACCGCTGTCACTGACGGCGTCAAACGCGGTGGTGCGTACGGTCATCACTTTAAGCGCATCGTCGCTTTTCACCGTGGCGATGGCGTTGCCCGCGTAGATCGAGCGCTTGAAGGTATCCGCGCTTTCCACCGCAATCACGTCAGACAGCTGGCTAACATCTTTCAACGCGGCCAAGCGCGGCAGGACGTTTTTGCCCGTGGTAGAGGCGCTGGCCAATACGTGGGTGTAGTCGCCGGCCAGCTCGACCAGCAAGGCGCCCATGGGCTCGGCGAGCTGGTGGGCGTAGACGACATTATCCGCCACGCGCACTTTGTTGACGCCGTCCAGCTTGACGGCCGCGTCGGCGGCGGCTTGAACGCCTTCCCCCGCGATCAGTACGTCAATATCGCCACCGATCGCGTGTGCCGCGGCCACAACGTGGGCGGTTGCGCCCGCCAACTGGCCTTCATGAAGGTCGGCAAGTACCAGAATGCTCATGCGTTCGACTCCTCTTAAAGCACCTTGGCTTCGTTTTTAAGTTTATCGATCAGTTCGTCCACCGAGGCGACTTTGATACCACCTTTGCGCTCGGCCGGAGATTCCACCTTGAGCAGGCTGACCTTGGACGCCACCTCGACGCCATAATCGGCTGGGGTTTTGACGTCCATGGGCTTTTTCTTAGCCTTCATGATGTCCGGAAGCTTGGCGTAGCGCGGCTCGTTCAGGCGCAGGTCAGTAGTCACGATCGCCGGGAGCGTCAGCGCAATCGTCTGCAGACCGCCGTCGATTTCACGCGTAACGTTGACCTTGTCGCCGTCGACTGCCACTTCCGAGGCAAACGTGCCTTGCGGCAGGTTGGTCAGCGCGGCGAGCATCTGGCCGGTCTGGTTGTTGTCGGTATCGATCGCCTGTTTCCCCAGAATCACCAAACCGGGCTGCTCTGCATCGACGACTTTGGCCAGCAGTTTGGCAACCGCCAGCGACTCGGCCCGTTCGTCGGTTTCGATATGCAGCGCACGGTCGGCGCCCAGCGCCAGCGCGGTACGCAGCTGCTCCTGAGCGGCTTTGGGGCCAATGCTAACGGCAACGACTTCCGTGGCCACGCCCTTCTCTTTTAGGCGCACGGCTTCTTCCACGGCGATTTCGCAGAAGGGGTTCATGGCCATTTTGACGTTGGTAAGATCCACGTCGGAGTGATCCGCTTTAACGCGGATCTTGACGTTGTAATCGATGACGCGTTTAACCGCGACGAGAATTTTCATATGACATGCTCTCTTTGATCAGCCCTGGTACGTTGAGCCAGGGGCTTGTTCAACGTTTAAAGCGCGGATGAGGTTATTTTGCAGAGCAGATTTTGCACAGCAAAACTTTATTTCACTTTAATAAAACACCTTAAAAAAACGCTCGCGATAAATCAAGCGTTGCGACCTTTAGTATCTGATTAAAACGGCGACCATAAAAACCAGGCCGCCAACAGAGGGATACACGCTGCCAGAAACTTTCCATTCCAACGATAGCCGATGAGCGTGGCGGGCACGCCGGTAAATCTTGATAAAATCAGCATGGAAGCGGTCATTGGTGAAGACATCAGTGCCAGTGCCCAGCCCACCATTAATGAGGCACCGATCAGGATAGGCGAAAGACCTTCAATCATTAACGGCGGCAGCAGGCCCAGCAATAGTGTAACCGTTACGATGGGATTGACACCGATCTGGGCTAACCCGACGACCATGAGCATGGCTAAGACGGCGTTAAATGCTCCCCACTGGTCGAGTACGCCCAATAGAGGGGTAAGTTGCTGAACATCGACTAGGCCGACGCACAAATGCCCTAAGTAGCCTGCCGCACCCAATACCACAATTTCATTAGCACTGGGCGAAAGTAACCAAGGGAGCTGTCGATGCAGCGTACTCAACGCACCAGGTACTCCCGCATAACCAAGCCGACGACGCTGCCATGCAAGCCAGATAACCGCCGCTAGCGGTGCGCCTAGTAGCGCCGCAATGGGTAAACGCAATTCACCCAGCCAGGCAATTGAGAAGACCAGCGTTACAATGGCCATCAATAGCCAACTGAACTGGACCATTGGCCGCAACGATGGTGATACAGCTCTAGAGTTATTGGCAGGTGGATGGGGGCCGGTCAAAAAATCGACGGCCCAGCCGACAAAAAATATCAGCGCGGCGGCCCCCAAAATATACGGCGCAAGCTCAAGCCAGGTAATTTGCGGCAGACTTGAGAGCACAACGGCAACGCCAATGCCCATTGGCGAAATCAGCGGCGCCAAAGCAAATCCACGCAACAACCCAAGCATCATGCGCCGCTGGCGTGCCTGCTGCACCCATACGCGCCCTTGCGCCGCTTCTAAGGTGTTACTCTTTTCAATCATCGATGCAAACAGATTCAGCACGCCAATATTCAGAATAATGCCGAAGAGTGCCGAACCTAGCGATAGGATGGGGTAACGCCGACTGGGTAGCTGCAGCAGCATACTCTGCCCACAACGGCGCACTAAACGTGAACGGTAAGCTGGTAGCCTGAGCATACTTAGCGCCACCACAAAGGTCGCAAAAAACGCAAAGCGTCCTCCGGCGTCAAAAAGCAGCTGAGCGGGAGCAGGCGAGCGCCAAAGCGCCAATAAGCTTACCCCTCCGGCTACCCAGAGCAACCCTTTGGCCATCGTTGTAAGCTGACCGCCAAGGGTCAGTAGATATAGCAGTAGCGCGCCAATTCCCAATGCTTCGAACAGACGACTACCCAGTACCAGATGGATAAGCGTTGCTGAGGTTACGACTAGCAGAAAAGATACCCGCAGGCGGGCTGGGTTCACTCGTGGCCCTCCCCAGCCAGCGGGTCTGGCATCCCCTCAGGCGACTCGCTACCGTTGCGCCGACGAAATGCGCCCTCCCCGATGGCCACCAGGTTTCCCTGGGAATCCTTGATTTCACCGCTCGACATATACGTCTTTTGCCCGCCGCCGCGTACCGTGCCTATCGCTTGGATCACTCCTTCGCGGGCAGGCCCTACAAAGCTGGTGGTTAGCGAGAGCGTCATGCCGCGGCGAATATTGCCGGGTATGCTGCAGTGCAGGCCCGCAAGGCTCAAGGCGCTATCCAACATCGAGGCCAATACGCCACCGTGAACATTGCCGCTGCGATTAAGGTGCTGGGGCTTGATGGCAAGCTCGACCACGGCGCGCCCTTCCTGCCACTCCACTACCTGCATTCCCAGCAGTTCGTGATACCCCATAAGCGCCTGCTGCGGCGCGTTATCGGTTGACGACTCAGCGCTTGATGACTGACTCATGAGCGACTCTCCTGCTGGGCTAAATCACGTTGTTGGTCTAAATCGCGTTGTTGGGCTAAATCACGCAGCCGCCCTTTAAGAATTTTGCCGCTTGCCGTAGAAGGCAGCGCATCCATTAGTACAATTTGAGTCGGTCTCTTGTAGGGCGCCAGCCGCTCGGCAATAAATGCCTTGAGTTCAGCCATATCGACCTCAATGCCCGCCTCGCACTGCACAAACGCCACGACTTCTTCATTACCCGCGATTTGGCGTCCCACCACAGCGGTTAGCGTGACTGCCGGGTGCTCGTTGATGACTGCTTCGACATCTGGAGGGTAAATATTAAACCCAGAGCGAATGATCAGCTCTTTACTGCGCCCCACAATATACAGCTGGTTCTCGGCGCCAAGCCGGGCAATGTCTCCCGTATTAAGCCAGCCGTCTTCATTTAACGTCGCGCGGGTAGCTTCCGGCTGACGAAAATAGCCTTTCATGATATTGGGGCCGCGTACCCAAAGCTCGCCGACCTCATCGCCAGACGGCTCGTCGTTGCCGCTGTCACTTAAAGGCTCCAGACGATATTCCAGAAGCGGCAATACCCGGCCGACCGTACTGCTGGCATAGCGGTCATCGATGCGCGTTTGGCTGATGGTGGGGCTGGCTTCGGTCAAGCCGTAACCGTTATGCAGCGTCAGACCAAAAGCTGCTTCTACACGCACTTTGGTGTCGCTATCCAGCGGCGACCCGCCAGCAGAGATATAGATTAGCTCAGGGGCTTCTAGGGAGCGCTGTTCGCGCTTTAAAAACTCCAGTGCACGGGCGTACATAGCGGGTACGCCCTGAAGAACGGTAATCCGCTCCTGCTTTAACGCAGCCAGCAGTTGGGCGGCGTCAAACCGGGGCACGGTATAAAGACAGGCCCCGTTATAAAGAGAGCCCATGCATACCGATGAAAGCCCAAATACATGCGACATGGGCAACACGCCATACACACGCTGGCCTTGACTTAAATGGCGCATGCCGCCTGAAATCGAGGCGATATACAGAATACCCCGGTGGGTCAGCATGACGCCCTTGGGCGTGCCCGTTGTTCCGGAGGTATAGATCATCGCCGCGACTTGGTCAGCCCCACTGGCGCTTACCGGCTCGGGGTCGCTCTCGTACAAGGGCGAGATAGCCAATTCGCCCCATTGCGGATGCTGATAGCGCTCAGCCATGTGGCGCTCTGCATGCTGAGCGGCCTCAGGAGACGCTTCACAGGTATAAAACACTCGCCGAGGTAGGCAGTTAGCCTGAATCAGGTCAACCTCTTGAGCAGAAAGGCGTGAATTGACGATGGCTAACCACACATCCATTTCGCTGGCCGCGAGAAGCAATACCACCAGGGCACGACAGTTCTCACTCACCGTCATGATACGGTCGCCAGGACGAATGCCCAGCGTTTTTAGCCAGTGGCAGGCGGCATGTATTTCCTGACCCAGCTCGGCGTAACTCCAGCGCACCTGGCCATCCACAATGGCTGGCTGGCCGCCAAGACGCTGCGCGTTTTCAAGCACGCGCGTACTGAGCCGTTCAGGAAGTTCAGCCACCAGCTCGCTTGCCCAGCGTCCAAAAATCTCCTCATCCTGGGCTTGGTAGGCAACCGACAAAGTCATTAGGACGCCTCCCGCACCATATTGCGCGCAATGACGATTTGCTGAATCTGCGTAGTTCCTTCGTAGATACGAAACAGCCGCACGTCACGATAAAAGCGCTCTACCGCATACTCCGACATGTAGCCTGCACCGCCATGAACCTGCACCGCGCGATCAGCTACCCGGCCAACCATTTCAGCGCAGAACAGCTTGCAGCATGAGGCAAGCGTGGAGACGTTTTCACCATCGTCCTTGCGGCGTGCGGCGTCCATCACCATGGTTCTTCCCGCGTAGGCTTCGGTCTTACTATCGGCCAGCATCGCCTGAATCAGCTGGTGCTCGGCAAGCGCGGCGCCAAACTGCTTGCGCTCCATCGTATAGCGTAACGATTCTTCCACTAGGCGCTCTGCCACGCCAACACATACCGCTGAAATATGTAGCCGCCCTCTATCCAGCACTTTCATGGCGGTTTTAAACCCTTGGCCTTCTTTGCCGCCGATAATGTTCTCGGCGGGCACTCGGCAATTATCAAAAATGATATCGCAGGTATGCGCGCCCTTTTGGCCCATCTTGTTATCAGCCGGGCCGCGGATTAAACCAGGCGTGTCACCTTCAACGATGAACGCAGAAATACCCCCGGCTCCTTTATTAGCGGGGTCTGTACGCGCCATCACGGTAAACAGGTCGGCTTCAGGGCCATTGGTGATATAGCGCTTGGTGCCATTTAAAATGTAGTGGTCGCCATCGCGTACCGCCGTGGTGCGCAGGCTGGCCGCATCGGAGCCGGAATCGGGTTCGGTAAGACAAAACGAACTCAAGATTTCACCGGTAGCCAAGCGCGGTACATATTTGGCTTTTTGCTCCTCAGTGCCATCTATCAAAATGCCCTGGGCACCAATGCCGTTATTGGTCCCGAATACCGAGCGGAAAGCAGGCGAGGTTTTACCAATTTCCATGGCCACCAACGCCTCTTCTTCCATGGTAAGCCCCAGGCCGCCGTACTCTTCAGGAATGGATAAGCCAAACAGACCCATTTCTTTCATTTCCGCCAGAAGCTCAGCAGGCACCGCATCCTCTTCAGCTAAGCGCGTTTCATTAGGAATTAACCGTTCGCGAACAAAACGAGAAATGGTATCAACGAGTTGATTGAGCAATTCAGTATCACGAATCATGATGGCTCCTGGCGTGAATAATCGGTTTTAATCTTTTTAGAGTGAGATAAAGTGAATCAACCCACTAGATTCTGCCTAGCGGAATTAACGTTCACTTTTCTTGTCAGGCACTTTTGCATAGCCTAGGATGGCAGTCAATAAACGAAACGCCATTCTGCAATGCAGAACAAAATAAATTCAAAGCAAGGATTTAATACATGGCTAACGACTCAACATCGCTCCCCTTCACCACGCTTGGCATTGTTGGCACTGGCGCCATGGGGCGCGGCATTGCCCAATTAGCCGCTCAGGCAGGCCTTGACGTCATGCTTTTTGACCTCAAAGAAGGTGCCGTACAAGAAGCGCAAACCTTCATTAATGGCCTGTGGCAGAGAAGCGCTGACAAGCAGCGCATTACTGCCGAGCAAGCACAGCAATATAGCCAGCGCCTGCGCGAGGCAACCGAGCTGGCCGCCCTCGCCCCCTGCGATATTGTGGTCGAAGCGATCGTTGAGAAGCTGGAGGCCAAGCAGGGGCTGTTTAGCGATCTAGAAGAAATTGTTAGCCAGCAGGCGGTGCTGGCAACAAACACTTCATCGCTATCAGTAACAGCTATTGCAGCGGCGTGTCAGTACCCAGAACGGGTCATCGGCTTTCACTTCTTTAACCCTGTTCCGCTGATGAAAATCGTTGAGGTTATTCCTGGCCTGCGCACGGCCAGTGATGTTACCCAGCGAGTAAACGCGCTGGGCGACGCCATGGGCCACTTTACTGCCCAGACAACCGATACGCCTGGATTTCTGGTCAACCATGCCGGACGCGCCTTCGGCACTGAAGCGCTTAAAATTCTGGGTGAACGCGTCACCGAGGCGGCGACGATCGACCGTATCATGGTCGACCAGGGCGGTTTTCGGATGGGGCCTTTCACACTGCTTGATTTAACGGGTCTGGATGTTTCTCATGCGGTGATGGAATCGATCTATCACCAATATTATGAAGAAGCGCGTTTTCGCCCTTCACCGTTAACGCGTCAACGCCTGAGCGCGGGTCTATTGGGCCGTAAAACCGGCGAAGGCTTTTACCGCTATGTTGAAGGCCAGCAGCAGATGTCGGATGAGCCGGCCATAGCCTCAATATCCCCTTGCCCGGTATGGATCAGCCAAGACGCCCCCGATCATGCTGCCGCGCTTAGAGAACTGGTGGAAGCGGCTGGCTGGCCTTTAGAAACCGCTACACAGCCCACCGAAAAAGCGCTCTGCCTGCTGACCCCACTGGGCGAAGATGCCACCAGCTGCGCGCTTCGCCAAGGTCTAGATGCCAAACAGTGCGTTGCGATAGATATGCTGGCAGGCCTTGAAAAGCGCCGCAGCTTGATGACGACACCGCTGACCGATACTAACTTCGCTCAAGCAGCGGCCAGCCTACTCAGCCATGACGGCACCCCGGTGAGCACGCTTCAGGACAGCAATGGCTTTGTGCTCCAGCGCATTATTGCCTGTATCGTCAATGTAGGTGCCGACATTGCCCAGCAGGGCGTTGCCGCCCCAGCCACTATCGACCGTGCGGTGGAGCTTGGCTTGGGCTACCCCTTCGGCCCGCTACGCATGGGCGACCATTACGGGCCAGCACGCATTATGACGATACTCACCAACCTGCTGGATGCGACCGGCGACCCCCGTTACCGCCCTAGCCCTTGGTTGCGCCGCCGCGCCGCCCTGCAGATGTCGCTTACCAAAGCCTAATGCGTACCAGCACCCTCGTTCAGAACAACCGTTTTCATGACAGCTATCGGCCATAAGAATAATCGGGAGAATCATTATGCAAGACGCTTATATTTATGATGGTTTACGTACGCCTTTTGGGCGCCATGGCGGTAGCCTAGCGGCTATTCGCCCGGATGAACTGCTGGGGTTGACGCTGAAAGCCCTGGTCGCCCGTAATCCTTTCGCCCTTGAAAGCTATGAAGAGGTACTCGCAGGCTGCACTAACCAGGCAGGCGAGGATTCCCGTAATGTCGCTCGTCATGGTGCGCTGCTGGCGGGCCTGCCTATCGAAGTGGCGGGGCAAACGGTCAATCGCCTTTGCGGCAGTGGTTTGGCGGCGATGATGGATGCTGCTCGTGCAGCCCGGCTAAACGAGGGCGAGCTATTTCTGGCCGGTGGCGTGGAATCCATGTCCCGTGCGCCCTATGTGCTCGGCAAGGCAGACGCCGCGTTTGCCCGTAACCAGCCAATGTACGATACGGTGATTGGCTCACGCTTTCCCAACCCGTGGATTGCCAACGAGTACGGCAGCCACAGCATGCCTGAAACGGCGGACAATATTGCCCATGATCTGAATATTAGCCGTGACGCAAGCGACGCCTTTGCGGCCCGCTCCCAGGCGCGCTACGCCCAAGCGCTGGCCGCCGGTTTTTACGATGCTGAGATGTTTGGCGTTGAGGTCCCTCAAGGGCGTAAACAGCCGCCGCTAATAGTTGATAGAGATGAACACCCGCGCCCGCAAAGCACTGAAGACAAGCTTGCCAAACTAAATGCCCTGTTTGAAGGCGGCGTGGTGACGGCCGGGAATGCATCCGGGCTTAACGATGGCGCTGCGGCGTTAATTGTTGGCACATTGGGGGCCGGCGAACGGGTTGGGTTGCGCCCGCGCGCGCGTATTTTGGCGAGTGCCGTCGCTGGCGTTGCGCCACGCGTAATGGGCTTGGGTCCGGTGCCTGCTTCACAAAAAGCCTTAAGCCGAGCAGGGCTTACCCTTGAGCAAATGGATGTTATTGAAATTAATGAGGCGTTCGCCGTTCAAGTGCTGGGCTGCGTACAGCAGTTAGGGCTATCCGCCGACGATCCGCGCCTAAACGCTAACGGAGGCGCCATCGCGATCGGCCACCCGTTAGGTGCCTCGGGCGCGCGCCTGGCTCTGACGGCATTGCGCCAGCTGGAGGCAACGGGGGGACGTTACGCCCTGGTGACCATGTGTATTGGAGTTGGCCAGGGTATTGCGACGATTATCGAGCGGCTCAACCCTTAACCCAACTTCGCGAACCCAATACCGCTAGCGCCTGGGTCGTTTCGTTGATAGCGCTTTGTATGGTTATTAAGCACTTATGCGATACTTGCCGCTATAAGACATTCTCTGCTGGAATTATTAATGACCGCTATCGACAATACTGCTGATGATCCGCAGCTGCCGGAAAAAGATCGCAATTTCGTTACTGCACTGGCACGCGGATTAGAGCTGATGCGTGCCTTCGGCAATGGAGAGGAATACCTGGGTAATGCGGAGCTTTCCAACCGGACCGGGATTCCACGTCCCACGGTTTCGCGCTTGACCTATACCTTAACCCAGCTAGGTTATTTACAGCACAACACCCATCTGGAGAAATACCGCTTAGGCCCCGGCGTACTGGCGCTGGGGTATCGGTTTCTGGCCAATATGGGCATTCGTGAAGTCGCGCGTCCGCATTTGCAAAAGTTTGCCGATGCCACGGATTGTAACGTGAGCCTGGGCGGCGCTGACCGTAGCGATATGGTTTATCTGGAGACGTGTCACGGTAGCGGCCCTCTGATCATTCGCTTGGACGTTGGTTCACGCTTGCCAATAGCCACCTCGGCAATAGGCCGAGCCTGGCTATGCGGCCTGCCTGAAACCCGTCGCCAACAGATTCTTAAAGAATTAGCAGAATTCCATGGAAAAGAGTGGCCTGCTCTGGAAGCATCCATTAAGCAAAGCATGGAAGATTATGCCCATTACGGCTTTTGCTTATCCGAGCAGGACTGGCAACGCGATATTAGCGCCGTTGCCATGCCGCTGATTCTAGAGGATGGCGCTGAAGTGCTGGCGATCAACTGTGGGGGATCCAGCTTGCGTTTGGATCATGATCGTCTGGTCAATAATCTTGGCCCGAGGCTTAAAGAAGTGGCAGCTCAAATTAAGCAGGAACTCGCTCCAAAGCATAAACTGATGCGCTGAGTTTATGCTTCTTGGCCTTTCCCTAACGCTCGTTTGAATGCATCATAGAAACTTAACGATAGGCGGGTGTAGAGGAGCAGGGATGCCAAGTGAATGGATAACGCGCCAGGATGGAAAGTTAGTTTTACAAGGGGAATGGACGCTTAACCATTACCCAGAGCTTAAGGAAGCCTCCACGTCTTATGCGGAGACCCAAGCAGACGAGACGGTATCGCTGACCGATATACAGCGTCTGGATACCGCTGGGGCTGTGCTGGTTATCGGCATTATCGGGGTTGAAAGAGCCAAGCAGGTGCCCGATTGGGCGGAAGATCTGCCCAAGGAACAGCAGGCGCTGCTGGTTCGCATCGCCGAGGCCATGGATGCACCGCTCGATGTATCTCGTCACAATACCCATCGTATTACCGATGCGCTAGCCAGCGTCGGCGAGCAAATGATGGGGTTGTGGTCCCAGCAGCGCCAGCTGCTGGCGTTTATAGGTTTGGTACTGGCCACCTTTGCCCAAACGCTGTTGCGGCCACGCCACTGGCGCTTTACCGCGACCATCGCGCATATTCAGCAAACCGGCCTGAATGCCGTCCCCATTGTTGCCCTGCTCACCTTCATGGTGGGCGCGGTGGTCGCTTTTCTGGGGGCTACCGTTCTTGCCGATTTTGGCGCTACCGTTTATACCATCGACCTGGTCGCCTTCTCGTTTCTTCGCGAGTTCGGTGTTCTTTTGGCTGCCATCCTATTAGCTGGCCGAACGGCGAGCGCCTTTACGGCCCAGTTGGGGGCGATGAAATCCAATGAAGAGATTGATGCCCTGCAGGCTCAGGGGCTTGATCCGATAGAGCTTTTGGTCTTACCCCGCGTCATGGCACTGCTGGTAAGCCTTCCCCTTCTCGCTTTTATAGGCATGCTTAGCGGCTTATTAGGCGGGGCGCTGGTTGCAGTTCTGTCGCTGGATATTTCATTTCACCAGTTTATGACCACGCTACAAAAAGATGTCTCGGTGGTGCATTTTCTGGTCGGGCTGAGCAAGGCGCCAGTTTTTGCCTTTGTTATTGCCGTGATTGGCTGCCTGGAAGGTTTTAAAGTCAGCGGCAGTGCCCAGTCGGTTGGCGCCCACACTACGTCCAGCGTGGTGCAATCCATTTTCATGGTAATCCTGATTGACGCCTTGGCGGCACTCTTTTTTATGGAGATGGGCTGGTGAGCGAGCAATCTTCATCCAAGGATGTATCCGCGGAGGCATCATCCAGCGATGCATCAAATGCTGCACCCAGCCAAGAGCCGGTTATCAAAGTCCGCGACCTGGAAAACCGCTTTGGTGATCATGTCGTGCATGAGTCGCTGGATCTTGACCTTCTAGACGGTGAAATACTCGGCGTGGTGGGTGGTTCAGGTACCGGAAAATCCGTTTTGTTACGCAGCATCGTAGGTTTAAAACGCCCTAATGCTGGAACCATTGACGTATTAGGCACTAACCTTAATGAGCTTAGTGAAAAAGAGCGTAGCCAGATAGAGCGGCGTTTCGGGGTTCTGTTTCAGCAAGGCGCACTGTTTAGCTCGCTTAATTTGCAGGAAAACGTAGCGCTTCCACTGATTGAGCATGCCAAGCTGGCCAGAGAAGATGCGGAGCACCTGGCCCGGGTAAAGCTTTCTCTAGTAGGGCTTGAGCCTGAAGCCGCTTTGCAATATCCCGAATCGCTCTCCGGCGGGATGATAAAACGCGCCGCATTGGCCCGCGCATTGGCACTGGACCCGGATATTTTGTTTCTTGATGAGCCAACGGCAGGACTCGACCCCATTGGCGCTGCCGCGTTTGATCAACTACTGGTCACGTTGCGCGATGCGCTGGGTTTTAGCGTTTTTCTGGTCACCCACGACCTGGATACGCTTTACGCCGCCTGCGACAGAGTCGCGGTTTTATCTCAAAAACGGGTTTTGGTGGTGGACACGCTGCAAAACGTTGCCGAAACCGATGATGAGTGGATTCAAAATTATTTCCACGGACCTCGCGGCCGGGCTGCAGAGCAGTCATCATCCTCTTCAACGGCTCAGCCTAAGGAGTGAGTAGCACATGGAAACGCGCGCTCATCACGTTTTAATTGGATTATTTACCTTACTCACCGCGGCTGCGGCGCTGCTATTTGCACTATGGATGAGCCAAGTGGCTGGCCAGCAGGACTATCAGCCTTATCGCATTCTGTTTGAGCGAAACGTTAGCGGCTTATCCGTGGGCAGTACCGTGCAATATAACGGCATCGAAGTGGGGGATGTGACCGAGCTGACGCTAGACCCCACTGATCCTCGCCAGGTGGTTGCCAGCATTCGCGTTGAGGAAGATACGCCAATCAAAACCGACACCCGGGCCAAACTCGCGTTTGCCAGCATTACCGGCAGCATGTCGGTACAGCTTCATGGCGGCACGCCGGAAAGCCCACGCCTTATTGACCAGACCGACGATGATGCGCCGTTTATTCGTTCCGATCCTTCTCCCATCGCCACACTGTTTGAAGAAGGCGAGGAAATGATCGATAACATCAACGCTATTTTACAGAACGTTAATGAGCTGTTTGACGATAATAACCGGGAACAGGCAGGCAATATTTTAACCAATGTTGCCCAGATCACCCAGATGATAGCCTCTCAGCAAGATGCGCTGGATGAGAACATGGCGCTTTTCGCGGACGCTTCACGCGAGGCGACTACCACGCTTGAAAGTATCAACACGCTTAGCCAAGAGGCCACTCAGCTCCTCAGGCAAGACGGGCAACAGGTCATACAAAGCGCTGCCGATGCAAGTAACGATGTGGCACGCGCGGCGCAGCGCCTGGAGCAGCTTATCGATCAAAACGCCGGTGCCGTAGAGAGTACCCTTCAAGGCACGCGGGATATAGCGCCCGCCCTTTCCGCGCTGCGCTCCACGCTCAATACGTTAGACCGCATTACCCGCCAGTTAGAAGAGAGCCCGAGAGACTTTTTACTGGGCCGCGATCAGGTAGAGGAGTTTCGACCATGAGCTTACGCCCTTGGGCTATTGCCGTAACCGCGACGGTGCTTTTATTGAGCGCAGGCTGCTCTATATTGCCGGAAAGCGATCCTGCAACGCTTTACCGCCTGCCATCTTCTGACCCAGCGCGCAGTAGCGTAGCGCCAACGGCCATGAGTGGTCAGAAACGCTTGGGCATTGCAGCACCCGAGGCGGGGTATCTGTTAAGCAGCAACCGCATCGTGGTGTATCCCGAGCACAACGTCGTGAATGTTTACGAAGGCGCCCGCTGGCACGAAGATACGCCGGAGCTTGTCCAGGCCAGGTTAATAGACGCCTTACAGCAAAGCCGCCTGTTTGCCAGCGTAGGCAGCGATCACATGCCGTCTGATTTACTGCTGCTCAGTGAGCTGCGCCATTTTCAAAGCGAATATGACAATGGCCGCCCCAAGGCGGTTATTCAGCTGGATGTGCAGCTTGTCGAAGCCAGTGCGCGAACGCCCATTGCTTCGCAAAGCTTTAGTGCCACAAGCCAAGCCGCAGACGTTGAAATTCCCTCGGTCGTAAACGCCTTTGGACGCGCCAGCGATACGCTTACCGAACAGCTCACCACATGGCTTTCAGATAATGCTCACGCGATCACTGAATCTGCCAGCCCGTAAGTGCCGTGTTTATTGTTTAGCTCACTGCGCTAGCTGCTTTATATACCCCCGCGGATCGCGGGGGTAATAGTATTCTGGTTGACGTTCCAAGTGGGTAAAAAAACGCGTGTCTTTATAGGGCATCTTCATAAATCCTGAAACCCCCAGGCCTTCAATCTGGTCGACACAGGCGAGAATACTCGCCAACAGCGCGCGAAACTCATCCTCCTTGGCCGGGTCTAGCAAACGGTAGTAGCTGTGAATTTTTAGATGCTGGGGTAGCGCTTCAAAGATGATCATGCCGGTATGGTGGATATCGTTGAGCCTTTGCAGGATATCCATGATCGATTGGGGAAGCGCTAACAGCTCCTCCGGGTCCGGCCCATCCTCAAAATAACTGTGCTGGCGCGTTCGATCCTCAAGCTCGGGTACCGCGCTTAACTCGTAGTTAATCGCCATCTTCGCTTCAGGATAAAAGGGCTCATCGAGCGCCAAACGCTCCAGGTGTAGCGTTTGTCGGGCGTTAAACAGGCAGCTTTTAAACACCCCCTGGCGATGAATCGCCCGAGCCAGGTGTACCATGTTATTGACGGCCTCGATGAACGCAGGCTTCAGAGCTGGGTCGTGAAGGTTTAACGACGAATCGATATACACGCCATCGCGTTCCCAGCGCACAGCCAAGCCACCCACTACCGGGTATTTGCCCAAGCGACTTACGGCGGCCAGGAAGGCTTTTTCAGTCTCCCCCATTCCCTGCATAAACTGCTTGTAGTAGCGGTCAAGCTGTACGTCATTGACGTCGTTTAGCGTTTCCTGAACGTTGGCTTCGCGCAGAAACGCCTTGCGAGAGCTATAAACCACGGTGTCGATTTCTTGTTTGGAGGAGCGCGCCCAGACCGGCACCAGCGGCGTTTTTAGACTAACCGGCAGGTCAATCATGACCATCTTGGAAAGCCTGGGCATCGCGCTTAAAAAATAGTCACCGGCTTTACGACGCACCTGCGGGTTGGGGTCCAGCATGCCGTCTAGAGTTTTTGCAAACTCCATGGGCAGACCTAACGAGCTTGCCGGTATTGCCCGATGACCAAATCGACATGACTGGGCTGATGCCAGCGCATAAAGCGTTCCGGCGGCGCCCTGCTCATCAAAGCGTGGCGAAGACAGCGCGCCGTTGAGCTGCTCCTCACCGATAAAGTAGACATCCCCCAGGCGGGCATTGGTCTGCTGCAGGTTATCGGACATCAGCTCCATCACGTTAGCGCCAACGAACTGCAGCTCGCTATCCAGCTGAGCAAATACTGAAGAGCCCCAATCAATAAGCCCAATCGACTCATCCACTGGATCAAACACAATATTGGAAGGTTTAATATCACCATGCACCACAGGCCGACACTGTGGCCCGGCTTCGCGGCGCAGCGCTTTTAAAATATCCGCCAGCTGCTGCGCGATACGCATAATCAGACGCGGTGACAAACGCCCTTCTCTCAGGGATATTTGCTCTAGATTCCATCCTGGGGCGCGCTCCATCACCAGGATCGACTGGCCTCTGGCGCGCTGGTAGGTAATCAGTTTAGGAATGCGGGGGTGAGAGACTTGCTCCAGCATGAACGCCTCTTCTTCCAGACGTTCTTGCAGGTGAGTGGGTAGCGTAATACGGGAAAACTTGAACACATAGTGAACTGAGTCGTTTCCCTGGGGCACGCTTCCCGCAAAGACAAAGCCATAGGCGCCCTTACCGATCAGCTCGATATCCCGATAACCCAATTGGGTAAGCTGTGCCTGGCACAGCGCTACCCAGTCTTTAAGCTTTTGGGCATCGTGATGGTTCAGCAGATAAACCGACTGCTCTTCGGGTATATAGAACTGCTGTAACGGCGCCTGCGGCATTCATTAGCCCCTGCGATGACGTTTTAGCCCAAATAAAGCAGCATCGTTTCAGGCGCTTCCAGAAAGCCTTTCCACGTATTACAGAAACGAGCAATAGTACCGCCATCAATAAACCGGTGATCGCCCGCCCAGGTAATCGTCATGATGGCACGGCGCTGAACGACGCCCTGTTCATCAAAGCGCGGTAGCCACTGGGTTTTGCCTATCGCCACAATCGCCGCTTCCGGAGCGTTGATGATGGGGGCGGCATACGTGCCCCCCAAGGCACCAATATTGGAAATACTAATCGTGCCTCCTTTAAGGTCGGCCTGGTCAACGCGCCCTTCACGCGCCGAGGCGGTCAAACGGCCTACTTCATGGGCAATCTCGAATAGCGTTAAGCGCTCAACGCCCTTGACGTTGGGTACTAGCAAACCGGCCTTGCTGTCTACCGCCATGCCGATATTGCACTGGGGATAGTAATGCAACGCGTCGCCAGCCTCGTTTAGCTGAGCATTGAGTATCGGAGTTTCGGCAACGGCCAATGCCATTGCTTTCATAAAGAAGGGCATTAAGGTGAGGCGTTGCCCCTGAGCGTCGACCTGGGGTTTTAACCGTTCGCGCAGGGCCAATAGCTCGGTGACATCGATCTCTTCGCCATAATGAAAATGTGGAATCGTTGTGGCCGAAACCACCATGCGCTTGGCCATTACAGCGCGCACGCCCCGCAAAGGCTCGATTCTGGGTGGCTCCTGGCCCTGGGCGCGGACTTCAGACTGATCGGATACCGGCTTATCGGGCGCTTCTACTGTCTTGCCTTGATCAAGATACGCCAGCACATCTTCTTTAAGCACCCGGCCATCTTTACCGCTACCTACCATATCGGTCAGCTTGACGCCGTGTTCGCGCACCAGCCGCCTCACGGCGGGGCTGGCAGGCACCTTGCCCTTATCGCTATAGACACCTTCGCCAGACGCTTTGGGCGGTGCAGCACCGGGCAGCTCCGCGGCGTCCTCTACTGCGTTATTAAAGGCTTGAGACGGCGCCTGGGACGGGTGAGTCGCCGAATGATCATCCTCTTGGGCCTCTTGAGGCTGGGTGGTGGACTCTCCCTCGCTCTCGCCCTGATAGGCATATAACGGAGCATGCACTTTGGCAATCTGCCCCTGGGCCACGTAAAGCTTGGTCACTACGCCAGCTTCCGGCGCAGTGATTTCTACCAGCGCTTTATCGGTCATTACTTCGACAATGGGCTGGTCTTCTTCGATCTGGTCGCCTTCCGCGACCCGCCATTCCACCACTTCACACTCGACGATGCCTTCACCGATATCGGGCAGCTTAAAATCGCTCATTGTGTTTCTCTCCATGCGTTCTTAGGCGCTTTAAACCGCTAAAAATTAACGCTTTCGCGAATCGCTTCATAAATTTTCAGGTGGTCCGGGAAATACTCTTTTTCCAGTACTAGCGGAAAAGGCGTATCAAGCCCGGTTACCCGTCTAATCGGCGATTCCAGGTAGAGAAAACAACGCTCTTGTATGGTCGCCGCTATTTCACCGGCAAACCCGCCGGTTAACGGCGCTTCATGACTGACCACTAACCGGCCCGTTTTTAGCACTGACTCGGCCACGGTATCGGCATCCCAGGGAAGCAACGATCGAAGATCAATGACTTCGCAGGCAATGCCCTGCTCTTCAGCAAGCTCTACCGCTTTACCAATCACTTCCATCTGCGCGCCCCATCCCACCAGGGTAATATCGCTGCCCTCCTTGATGATTTCCGCCTCGCCAATGGGCAGCTGATAATCCTCTTCAGGCACTTCACCAACTGAGGCGCGATAAAGACGTTTGGGCTCCATAAACAGCACCGGGTCTGGATCGCGTATTGCCGCCAGCAGCAATCCCTTGGCTTGGTAAGGGTTGCGCGGCACCACTACTTTCAGACCTGGCGTATGCGTAAAGTAGGCTTCGGGGGACTGAGAGTGATAAAGGCCCCCGGCAATACCGCCGCCATAAGGCGTACGAATGGTAAGCCCGCCGACGTTAAACAAATCGCCGGAACGATAGCGATATTTGGCGGTTTCATTAACAATCTGATCAAAGGCGGGAAAGATATAATCAGCAAACTGAATTTCTGCTACCGGAACGGAGCCTTGCGCGGCTAAACCGTTGGCAAAGCCAATAATCCCCTGCTCGACCAAGGGCGTATTGAAACAGCGTGCCTTGCCGTATTTTTCCTGAAGATGGCTGGTTGCTCGGAATACACCGCCAAAAATGCCCACGTCCTCACCAAAGCAGATGACTTTTTCATCCTCCGCCATGGCAATATCCAGCGCATTATTAATTGCCTGTAGCATATTCATCGTGGGCATATTACGCGTCCTCCTGCGGGCTGGTGGCGGTATCCACGTCTAGATCCAGCGATTGCATTCCGCGCGGGTATGCCTCGGGATAACGGCGAATATGGCTTTTCAGGTGATCGAATTGGCGCTGCAGCGCTGGGGTAACGTCGGCATAGACATCGCTAACCAGGCTATCCAGAGGCGGAGACGGACGTTTCTCAGCGCGCTTCATGGTTTCGAGCACTTCACGACGCAGGGTTTCCTGCAGGTGGGTCTCTTCCTCCTCACTCCACCAGCCCTTTTTAAGCATCCACTTCTGCATACGCAGCACAGGGTCTTTGAGCCGCCACGTTTCTTCTTCACTTTTCAGCCGGTAACCCGACGGGTCATCAGATGATGAATGCGCCGCAAGGCGATACGTCATGGCCTCAATTAACACGGGCTGATTTTGCTCAACGGCGATTTTTCGCGCCCGTTGCGTGGCCTCAAAAACCGCCAGCACGTCGTTACCATCCACGCGAATAACATGCATATGGTAGCCAAATGCACGCGGTGCGATGCCGTCGGCGGCAAACTGCTCAACCGCCGGGGTGGAAATGGCGTAGCCGTTATTACGGCAGAAAAAAATGACCGGTACTTTATGCACCGAAGCCATATTCAGCGCCGCATGAAAATCGCCTTCTGAGGCGGCACCTTCGCCAAAAAAGGTCAGCGTGCAGTTACCGTCTCCGGCAAGCTTCTGGCCGTATGCGTAGCCTGTCGCCTGAGGAATTTGCGTCGCCAGCGGTGAGGAAATTGTCATGTAATGGAGCTTGCGCGAGCCGTAGTGAACCGGCATCTGGCGGCCTTTGCCATAATCCAGCTCATTACCAAATAGCTGGTTCATAAATTCATCAATGGAAAAGCCGCGATACATCAGAGCACCCTGTTCACGGTACTGGGCCATGATCATGTCGGTGTCGCTCAGGGCAGCGGTAGAGCCGATAACGGCAGCTTCTTCACCGACACACTGCATATAGAAGCTAAGCCGCCCCTGGCGCTGAGCGGCCATCATGCGCTCGTCAAGAATCCGGGTGGAAAGCATGGCGTGATAAAGCCTGCGAGCATGGTCACGTTCAAGCGCCGGCTCTTCGGCGCCGCTATACAGCTCGCCTTCAGGATCAAGCACGCTGAAGGTGTCAATGGACAGCTCATCACCGGTCATGAATGTCGGCTGGTGTACGTAGTGCGTCATCATTATTGTCCTTGTTTTGCCCCTTTTGAAGGCAGTGTTGTTGGTGATGACCTTTTATGCCAGTGGATTTATCTGGTTTAAGTCAACGCAACTACTGCGACAGTAACGCAGCACAAGACAATAAGGGATTCAACTTAAGACGAAGAGACACGCGATAGCGCGCTTTGAGATGAGGCGACTTAGGCAAGGCGCCGCTTAACGTGTCGAATGACGGGCCAAATCCCCTGGGGAGGACGACAAATGCAGGCGTATCTTGCTTTGTAAGGCATCAAATAGGCTATCGATCGTCAGTGCCAGCAGCGCAATCAGTAGCGCGCCCTGGATAACATACGCCATATTGCCATTGATGATGCCGGCAATAATCGGGTCGCCCAAATTGCTGGCCCCAACGGTTGCACCCAAGGCAGCGGTGGCAATATTAATCGTCACCGATGTACGAATTCCGGCCAGGATAACCGGCGCGGCCAGCGGAAGTTCTACCTGATAAAGCGTTTGTAACGGCGTCATGCCCATGGCATGGGCAGCGGTTTTCATATCGGCGTCCACATCTTGAAGACCTGTGAGCGTATTGCGAACAATCGGCAGCAGGCCATACAGCATTAACGCCATGATAATGGGCAGCGTACCAAAACCCAGCACCGGCACCGCCAGCGCCAGTACCGCCACCGGTGGAAACGTTTGCCCAAGCGATGCAAGCTGCGATACTAAGGGTAAAAAGTCTTGGCCTTTTTTGCGCGTCACCGCAATCCCCGCGCCAACGCCAAGGCTAATAGTGACAATCGCCGCCACTCCCACCACCAGCAGATGACGCCCAAGCAGATCGTAGAAATGCGCGCGCTGATAAATCACCTGCCGGGCATTAGGTTCAAACCACCGAAAGAGCCCTTCTGCATACGGGATACCCAGCACACAGATCGCCAGCAATAAGCCCCAAAGTAGCGGCTGCCCCCATAAGCGATTGCTGGGGGATTGCGCTGACGGGCGAGCAGGCTGTTTTACGTTAGGTTTCACGCATACTTCCTTTTTCCAGCTGGGCCTCTTTAACGATTTTGCGCAGCGACAGTTCGCCAATGGGCACATCGTGCTGGTCGACAACGGCAAGGCGGTCGGTATGATCCCGCAGCATCATCGATAGCGCCTGGCGCAGAGAGAAGTCCGCGGGAATACGATACTGTGAAGGCAAGGTGGGTCCCATAGACGACATATGATCTTTTACGCGCGTCAATGCCGCCTGCTTTAAACCGCGCTCCAGTCCACCCAAAAGCGATTCGACAAAGGAGTCCTTCGGGTGCTGCAAAAGCGCCAGCGGTGTGCCCTGCTGCACAATCAAACCGTCACGCATCACCACTAGATGATCGGCAAGTTTTAATGCTTCATCCATATCGTGGGTAACAAATACCACCGTTTTATGCAGGCGAGCCTGAAGACTTGCCAGCTCATCCTGAAGCTTGATGCGGGTAATCGGGTCCAGCGCACCGAAGGGCTCATCCATCAATAGAATATCCGGATCCGCCGCCAGAGCCCGTGCTACACCTACGCGCTGCGCCTGTCCGCCGGAAAGCTGATACGGATACTTGTGGGCAAACTCCTCAACGGGCAGGCCGAGCAACTCCATCAGCTCTTTTACACGCGCCTGAATATCCTCAGCCGACCATTTGAGTAGCCGAGGCACCAGGCCGATATTGCGCGCGACCGTCCAATGCGGAAATAAGCCGGTGCTTTGTATCACGTAGCCAATCCGGCGACGCAGCTTGACCGGGTCGTAAGCCTCAATGGCTTGGCCATCCAGGATAATATCACCATCGCTACGCTCGATCAGGCGGTTGATCATACGCAGCGTGGTTGATTTACCGCAGCCCGACGTGCCTACCAGCGCACAAAATTTGCCTTTGGCGATCTTCAAATCAATCGCATTGACCGCCGTTTCATCGCCAAAGCGTTTGGTGACTTGTGATAGCTCAATCATCGAACACCTCCGGGGCGCAGCACTTCAGCCAAGGCACCCAGCCCAGCATCCACCACCAAAGCCAGTATCAAAATAGGCAGTGCGCCAAGCAGCACCATATCCATAGCAGCTTGGCCGAGCCCTTGAAATATAAACGTTCCTAACCCGCCAGCGCCGATTAACGCGGCAACCGCTGTCAGTCCTATGGCTTGTACGGTGGTAATACGCACCCCCTCAAGCATAATCGGAAGGGCCAGGGGTAAGCGCACCTGCCAGAACCGCTGGCTGGCGCGCATGCCCATGGCGCTGGCGGCTTCCAGCGTATCAGGGCTGACTTCTTCAAGCGCAATGTAGGTATTGCGCACCATGGGCAACAGGCTATAGGCCACCAATGCAATTAACGCCGGCGTATTACCAATCCCACTGACCCCTAACTGGGCAAGGATAGGTACGTTAGCGGCCAGCCAGGCAAGCGGCGCCAGCAAAAGGCCAAACAGGGCCAGACTCGGAATGGTTTGGAGAAAGTTGAGTATCGCAAAAGCACTTTTCTGCAGTTTTACAAAGCGTCGCATCAACAACGCCAAGAACGTACCCAAGACGATGCTAATACTGACCGCCACGCTTACCAGTAAAATATGCTCTAAAGCCGCCTGGATAAACTGTCGATCACGAGCTTTAAATTCTTGAACCAGCGCCAAATCGCTCAACCATAGCGATGCGCATAGCCACCAGACCAGCCCTATGCTCGAGAGTATCACCACCGGCCAAAAGCGCTTCAAGGCGAGTTTTAAGCGCAGCTCAATCAGGCATAGCATCAGGATAAACAACAAAACCCAGTAGCCTGCCCCAATGCCTAACCGTGCTTGAGGAAGCTCCGGGTCTATTAAAAAGTGGCCAGCAACCATTAATCCAAACGGCATCAGCGCTAGAATTAACACCACTACCCCGAGGGCTGCCCAGTAATTAGTGCGGCTGGGTTGATAGGCAAGCCCGCCCACCGCGATAATTAATAGCGATGCCAGCAGCACCCCGGGCCAGCCGATGGCATCCATTGCGCTAACGCCTGTCGCCTGGACAATTCGATTCGCCGCAACGCTTGCTGCGTCCAACCCCCACACCGCCGCAAGCATCGTCACGCTTAAACTGACTAAAACAGCATTAGGGTGCTTGCCACGCCCTAGCCTGGGCGTGGGTAGCGCATCCAAAAGCGACATTAATTAGTTATCCAGACTGTCGAGATAGTCGTTGGCGACTTGATCCGCCGATAGGCCATTAACGGCTACGTTGGCATTAAGTTCCTGCAGGGTTACTTCATCGAGAGTTGAAAAAACCTCTTCAAGCAGCGGCTCGATATCCGGATAGGCGTCTAAAACGCTTTCACGCACAACAGGCGACGGCTGATACACCGGCTGAACGCCTCGCGTATCCTCTAACACCACCAGACCCAGCGCGTTTAATCCACCGTCGGTCCCGTAGGTCATGGCACCATTAACACCGCTGGTCTGTTGGGCCGCAGCGCGCATTGTCGCGGCGGTATTGCCACCTGAAAGCACCAGCAGCTGATCTGCCGTCAGTTCAAACCCGTAAGCCTCCTGAAACGCAGGGAGCGCTTGGGCGGACTCAACGAACTCAGCGCTGGCTGCGAATTTGAAATCTCCGCCATCAGCGATATAGGCGGCTAAATCATCCAGCGTTTTTAAATTATGTTCGCTAGCGACATCTTCACGAATACTCATGGCCCAGGTGTTATTGGCACTCGCCGGCGTCAGCCACACCAGTCCGTTTTGAGCATCCTGTTCGCGTACGGTCTGGTAGGCCTGTTCAGGGTCTTTCCAAACGTCGCTTTCAGCCATGTCGAAAAAGAACGCGCCGTTACCGGTATATTCAGGATAAATATCTATCTCACCGGTTGTCAGCGCGGTACGCACAACATTGGTTGCACCCAGCTGCAGACGATTTTCAGTGGAGATGCCGTTGCGCTCCAGCGTCTGAATGATCAGCTCACCTAGCACGGCGCCTTCCGTATCGATCTTGGAAGACACTACGACGGGGTCGTTCGCGCTCGCTTGAGAGAGTGTTACCAGCGAGAGGCTGGTCACCAATAGCAAAGGTTTCATTGTAAAGCGCATCTTGGCAATCCTTTAGTAGACGTCTTTATTGAAGGGCTCGTTGCTGAGCGTTGTAGGCAAACTGACGCTCATGCCAGCTTGCCTACACATCCTGGCATTTACAGGTTCTACATTTATAAATGCTGTGTTTATAAGCCCCGTATCTATAAACCCTGTCCTTGCGAAGCGTGAATTTATAAATACTGAGGTTATAAACTCCAGTATAAGAGGCATTTGCGCGGATGCCAGACGCCGCTATCGCGGCGTCTGGACTACATATGCCTATTGCGGAGATTCAACCACCCAGGTGGTTCCTTCGCGGGAGTCTTTTAAAATAATGCCTAACGCGGCCAATTCGTCACGAATGGCATCCGCCTGGGCAAAATCCTTGTCCGCTTTCGCCGCTTGCCGCTGAGCAATCTTTTCTTCAATTGCCGTTTCGCTTAACGCAGCGGTTTGCGATTGCGTGCCCTTTAAAAACGCCTGGGGTGCTTGATGAAGAAGGCCCAATAGGCCGGCGAGCTGTTTAAGCTCAGCGGCCAGCGGACGAGCTTTTTCAGGCGCTTCGCTCTTGGCGCGATTCAAGTCCCGGGCCAAGTCAAAGAGCACGGCAAGCGCTTCAGGCGTATTGAAGTCGTCATCCATCACGGCCGTGAAGCGCTCTCGATAGTTGCCGACAGCGTCTGCCTGAGCATCCTGGCTATCGCTCTCCACGCCTTCCAGCGCGGTGTAAAAGCGCGTTAACGACTTTCTGGCTTCATGTAGAGAATCGATCGAGTAGTTGATCGCGCTTCGGTAGTGGCTGGCCACTAACAGATAACGCACCACTTCGGGATCGTGGTCAACCAGCACATCGCGAATAGTGAAAAAGTTGCCCAGGGATTTCGACATTTTTTCCTGATTAACGCGCACGGCCCCCGCATGCATCCAGGTATTAACGTAGGTTTTACCCGTTGCGGCTTCCGACTGGGCAATTTCGTTTTCATGGTGCGGGAAGGTCAAATCAGGCCCCCCACCATGAATATCGAAGGTATCGCCCAGGCAGCAGGTCGACATGGCCGAGCACTCAATATGCCAGCCAGGACGGCCATTGCCCCAGGGGGACGGCCAGTGCGCTTCACCCGGCTTTGCGGCTTTCCAGAGCACAAAATCAAGCGGATCTTCTTTATGAACATCCACATCAACCCGTGCGCCTGAGCGCATATCATCGAGCTGGCGATTATTGAGCTTGCCGTAATCGGTAAATTTACGCACCCGGTAGTACACATCGCCGTTGTCAGCGGGGTAGGCGAAACCTTTAGCAATTAGCGTTTCGATCATCGCAACGATATCGCCAATATGCCCCGTTGCCCGGGGCTCATGACTGGGAGGCAGCACATTCAGCCGCGCTTCATCTTCATGCATGGCGTCAATCATGCGTTCCGTGAGCGCGGTAATGCTTTCCCCGTTTTCCTCGGCACGCTTGAGGATCTTATCGTCGATATCGGTGATGTTGCGCACGTAGGTAACATCGTAGTCCCGATGGCGTAGATAGCGGGTAATGACATCAAACGCGACCATGACGCGCGCATGGCCAAGGTGACAATAGTCATACACCGTCATGCCGCAGACATACATGCTCACTTTACCCGCGACCAGCGGAGTAAATGGTTCTTTGCGACGCGTCAGCGTATTATAAATTTGCATATGACTATTCCTTAGCCTTTCTGTTTGATTTTCGCCCAGCTATCTTTTAGTCCTACGGTACGGTTAAACACCAGCTGACCCGGTTTGGACAGATGGCGGTCAGCACAGAAGTACCCTACCCGCTCAAACTGAAAACGTGCTTCAGACGTCGCATCGGCAAGACTCGGTTCGCCAATCGCCTGACATACGGTGAGCGATTCTGGATTCAGGTGCTCCAGGAAATCGACGTCTTTATCGCGGTCAGGCTGCTCTACCATAAACAGGTTGTCATACAGGCGCACGTCCATGGGAACGCCGTGGGCCGCACTGACCCAGTGGATGACGCCTTTGACCTTACGCCCTTCCGGGTTTTTACCTAACGTATCGAAATCAACCGAACAGTGCAGCTCAGTGACCTCGCCCGCGGCATTTTTAATCACATCATCACAACGGATGACGTAGCTATTGCGTAGACGTACTTCCTTACCCGGCGCTAAGCGGAAGAACTTCTTGGGCGCGTCTTCCATAAAGTCATCCTGGTCGATGTAAAGCTCTCGACTAAACGGCACCTTGCGCATCGGCATATCGTCACGCGCGGGGTGGCCCGGCACTTCGTACGTTTCCTCATGGCCTTCTGGCACATTGGTTAGCACTACTTTAAGCGGCTTCAACACACACATGGCACGCGGTGCGTTATCTTCAAGGTCCGAGCGGATAGCGTGAGTTAGCATGGCAATATCCACCAAGCCGCCATCAGCGCGGGTTACCCCGATCATTTCGCAGAATTTACGAATAGAGGCAGCGGTATAACCACGGCGGCGCATACCGGAAATCGTCGGCATCCGCGGGTCATCCCAGCCGTCCACAATCTGCTCGTCAACCAACAGCTTCAATTTGCGCTTGGAGGTCAGCGTGTAATCAAGATTCAGGCGTGCAAACTCGATCTGACGCGGCTTTGCAGGCACCGGCAGATTGTTAAGGAACCACTCATACAGGGGACGGTGATCTTCAAACTCAAGAGTACAAATCGAGTGGGTAATCCCTTCGATCGCATCCGACTGGCCATGGGTAAAATCATAGGAAGGATAGATCTTCCATTTATCGCCCGTCTGGTGGTGGCTTGCATGACGAATGCGATACAGGATCGGATCGCGCAGGTTGATGTTGGGCGATGCCATATCGATTTTGGCGCGCAAGACTTTCTCGCTTTCGCCAAATTCACCGGCGCGCATACGCTCCAACAGATCCAGATTTTCTTCGACGCTGCGTTCGCGATAAGGGCTTGGCTTGCCAGGTGCCGTTAACGTGCCGCGATACTCACGAATCTCATCGGGTGAAAGATCATCCACGTAGGCTTTGTCTTCGCGAATCAGATGCTGCGCCCAGGCGTAAAGCTGATCAAAGTAGTCTGAGGCAAAGCGAACCGGGCCCGCCCAGTTAAAGCCTAACCAGCTGACGTCCTCTTTAATGGCATCGATATACGCCTGCTCTTCTTTTGCGGGGTTGGTGTCGTCAAAACGCAGATGACAGTCACCACCCATTTGCTCCGCCAACCCGAAGTTCAAGCAGATCGATTTTGCATGACCGATGTGCAGAAAGCCGTTGGGCTCAGGGGGGAAACGTGTCACGATTTTTGTGACCTGGCCGCCCTCGATTTCGTCGCGTACTTGGTTGCGAATGAAGTTCGGCGCTGGGGTGGTCTCGTTGGTCATGGTGGTGTTGAAAACCTCGTGGTGGATGGCGTGCCAGGCAACCAGTACCTACGCTAATCGGGTTAGCGCTTCGCGGTGCAGGGCAAAACCGCTATTATAGCGTGACGCCGATGCACAGCGCCAAGGCGAACGCCTTTATTGAACAGGAATTTATCTATGATCGTATTACAGACGAACCACGGTGACATCACTATCGCGCTTAATCATGAAAAAGCGCCGGTAACAGCGGCTAACTTTGAGCAGTATGTTCGTGACGGCTTCTACGATGGCACACTGTTTCACCGGGTCATCGACGGATTCATGGTCCAAGGCGGTGGTTTTGACCAGGACTTTAATCAGAAGCCTACGCGTGACCCGATCGAAAATGAAGCGGACAACGGCTTGAAAAACACCGTTGGCACGCTGGCCATGGCCCGCACCCAGGATCCGAACTCGGCTACCGCTCAGTTTTTTATCAATGTGGGCGACAACAGCTTTTTAGACCATAGCGGCAAAAGCCTGCAAGGCTGGGGTTACGCGGTTTTCGGTGAAGTAGTTGAAGGTATGGATGTGGTTAACGCTATCAAGGGCGTGAGCACTACTCGCCGCGGCATGCACGCCGATGTGCCAGCGGAAGACGTGATTATTGAGCGTGCCTATGTAAAAGAAGCGGAATAACCCTTCGGGAGCTTTATGCGCACACTGCTTGTAGCTGATATGCACCTAAGCAGCGACACCCCTGAGATCAATCAGGGGTTTTATCGCTATTTGGAACACACTGCTCAAGGAGCCAATGCCCTTTATATACTGGGCGATCTTTTTGATGCGTGGATTGGCGATGACCTGCTTGATACTCAGCACCCGCTGAGTGCGGTAGCTCATGAGGTTATCCAACGCTTACGCCAGCTGAGCGATAACGGTACAGCCATTTACATAATGCATGGCAACCGGGATTTCTTATTGGGTGATCGCTTTATCAATGCCTGCCAGGCATCGCTTCTCTCGGATGTACAGGAAGTGGAGCTGGAAGGCCTGGCGGTTGCCCTGCTGCATGGCGACAGCTTATGCACCAAGGATGAGGCCTACATGGCCTTTCGCCAGCAGTCACGCAATCCTGAATGGCAGGCTCAAATATTGGCCCTGCCGTTTGAGCAGCGCCTGGAACTGGCTAAAAGCTTGCGGTTACAGTCGGGTGATGCCAATGCCAACAAGGCTGAGGCGATCATGGATGTGACCCAGGACGAAGTAGTAGCACTGATGGAGCGCTTCGGCCTTACTACCATGATTCATGGCCATACCCACCGGCCAAAGGTGCACGACCTTACGGTGGAAGATGTGCCTGCCAAGCGCTTTGTGCTGGGCGACTGGGATAATCAGCACGGCTGGGATGTGATCATTGAACGATCAGATCATAATACCATGCCACACTTGCGCCAGTTTGACCTGACAACGCCTCCAGCGGCTTAGTCTGTTCATAATCTAGCGATAAAAAAGCCGATCAATTTGATCGGCTTTTTATCTCAGTTGTTATCTTAGGCGCTCGCCTTACGTGAGTAGACTAGCGCTTAATATCGGCATCCTGATGCAGGTTATCAATCAAGCCTTGAATCACTGCCTGAGCCCTTAACTGCTCTGACATTTGCGCGACAAAACCTGACATCTGTTCGTCAACCTCACCGTCAGAGACCTCATCCAAGGCCACCACGGCAACGCCCTGCGGCAACACAACTGCCCGATAAAGGCTCTCGCCATCTTCCGGATGTGGCATGCGGAAGGCTTCCTGCACTAATGCCTGAGGCAATGCGCTCTCCGACTGGCGGCTCACATTGGCGGCCTCCAGCCAATCGACATCGACTGACTCACCGGCATTAAGCTCAGCGGTCATGGCTTGCGCCTGCTCCAGCACGGCCTGCTGGCGCTGTTCTGCCGCGACGGATTGCTCTACTTCATCGCGCACTTCATCCAGGCCAATCAATGTTGCATCGCGATGCTCTGCGACACGCAGCACCAGGCGACGGTCATCATCCAATTCGATGACTTCGCTGTTATAGCCATCTCCCAAGACTTCGTCGCTAAAGGCTTCATCCAGCACGCCTGGCTCAGAAAGGACGCCTTCCCCTTCACCACGGGCAAGCCAGTCGGTCTGATTGAGGGTTAGGTCCAGCTGGTCGGCAACGCTTTGCAAATCTTCAGCGGCGAAACTTTCATCAATCAGCTGCTGCACTTTGGTATTAAACGTGTCGTTGACTTCAGTCAGGGCAACGTTCTGGCGCAGCATCTCACGCTGCTCTTCAAATGCAGGCGCATCGATTTCGGTCACTTGAAGGATATGGAATGCACCGTCAATCTCCACCGCCGAAGAAGTGTCTCCTTCTTCGAGGGCAAAGGCGGCATTATCAAACTCTTCGCCAAAAATGCCGCGTGAAATCGTACCTAAATCTCCGCCCTCTTCGGCACTGGCCGTATCATCAGAGTAACGCAGTGCGGTGTCAGCAAAGGTTTCACCGCTTTCTAGATCGCTTTTTGCGGTTTCAGCAATCTCGCGCGCTTCATCACGAGTGCGCTCATCGCCAAATGCCACCATGATATGCGAGATACGTCGATCGGCATTTTGATTCTGTTCACGCCACGCATTGCGCAGAGTTTGTTCATCGACATCGCTTTCAGAAGCCATCTCCTGACGATCAATCAGCACATATTCGACGCGCACTTGCTCAGGACGCTCAAAGCGCTCCTGATTGGCATCATAGTAGGCTTGCACCTGCTCGTCGGTGACATTGGTCTCGATATTGGCGTTATCGTTATCCAACAATACGTAACGGAAACTGCGCTGCTGACGCTGCAGCTCCGCTAAACGATTCTGTTCGCTTGGCAGGCTAAAATCACTAAACGCCAGACCTTGCTGCAAGTGCTGACGTTTGATGTCAAGGCGCAGGTCTTGCCTAAATGAGACAGGCGTGTAGCCTGCGCCTGCCAGACGGTTGCGGAAAATCTCAGCTGAGAAACGGCCTTCCTGGTCATGAAACTCGGGCAGTCCAACAATGATCTGATCTAGCTGTGCATCGGAAACAAAAAAACCGCCGTCATCGGCGTACTGCGTTAGCAGTTGCTGTGTAATCAGCTGATCAAGCATGTCATTGCGTAACGCGCGTTCCTGCTCTGGCGGCACTTGGCCAGAGCGCAGCGCCCGCTGCACTTCAAGCTCCACCTGCTGACGCATGATGGGCTCACCGTTAACGCTTGCGACCTCATTGGGATCACTACCAAAGACACTAAACAGGGATTCCACCCCAAACAGCGCCATGGCAGCTACCATGAGACCGATAATAATTTTGGCGCCCCAGCTTCTGGAGCCATTTCGAATACTTTGCAGCATGCTAGCCTCAGATAAACACAGCCATACAAATAAACCTTAATGTTGCCCGAAAATTGTTTTCGGATAACCCCTTAAATACCAGGCCAGAAAATAACATGGGCGCATCGCGGATGCGATGCGCCCATTAGATTACTTAAACACAGATCAATTAATTGACGGCGTCTTTCAGCGCCTTGCCTGCTTTGAAGCTGGGTACTTTAGCAGCTTTGATCTCAATAGGCTGACCAGTCTGCGGGTTACGACCAGTACGTGCAGCACGTTCTTTAATTGCGAAGGTACCAAAACCTACCAGTGAAACGCCTTCACCTTTTTTGAGGCTCTCGGTGACAGACTCCACCATGGCATCCAATGCGCGGGTTGCCGCTGCTTTAGGAATATCGGCAGACGCGGCAATGGCTTCAATCAGCTCGGACTTATTCACACTTCACCCCTTAACTGTTTCAAAAAAATGGCTCTGAACGGCATGGCCACCAGAAGGTACAACCTCAAAGCATAGCTGCGTTTTATAGCAATGCCTTGAAACACCTGTCAAGCAACCACGCCGTGAAATGCCCGCCGCACAAGGCATTGGGCAAATTCATTAAGTAAAATTAAAGACCAATGGCTTTAAAATTAATGGGTATTGGCGACGGCGGAGGCGTCAAACGATGACTCAGTGCTCTTTAACGGAGCACCTCCATCGTTTTCATTACTAACTAACGCCACTGCCAATACATCATCTATCCAGCGTACCGGACGAATATCAAGTGCCCCTTTGATATTTTCCGGTACTTCCTTGAGATCACGACGGTTTTCTTCAGGAATCAAGACAGTCTTTATACCACCGCGGCGGGCTGCCAGCAATTTCTCCTTCAAGCCGCCAATCGGCAGAACTTCACCACGCAGGTTCACTTCACCGGTCATGGCGACATCGCAACGTACCGCACGCTGTGTATAGGCCGAGACCATTGCCGTAACCATTGCCACGCCCGCGCTGGGGCCATCTTTAGGCGTCGCGCCTTCAGGCACATGGATATGCAGGTCTTCAACCTCAAACCGCGCAGGGTCGATACCAAAGCCTTTGGCGCGCGCTTTGACAACCGTTTGCGCCGCGCTAACCGACTCTTTCATGACATCGCCCAGCGAGCCGGTTTTATGGATGCGTCCTTTACCCGGCGTAACCACCGACTCGATGCTTAAAAGCTCGCCACCCACCGATGTCCAGGCAAGGCCTGTCACACGGCCGATCTGATCATCCTGCTCTGCCAAACCATAGCTGTAGCGCCTTACGCCCGCATAGGTCTCAATCTGCTCGGCAGATAGAACCTGCTGCTCTTCAAGCCCCTTACTCTCAAGACGCTCACGAAGTACCTTACGACACACCTTCGCAATTTGCCGCTCTAACTCCCGGACACCGGCTTCACGCGTATAGTAACGAATAAGCTCTAACAGCGCGTCATCTTGAAGCGCCAGCTCGTCGGTTTTCAAGCCATTAGCTGCAAGTTGCTTAGGCAGCAGGTAACGCCGTGCGATCGCCAGCTTCTCATCTTCGGTGTAGCCAGGCAGACGAATAATTTCCATACGGTCCAAAAGCGGACCAGGAATATTCATGGAGTTGGCAGTACAGATAAACAGCGTTTCCGAGAGATCATAATCGAGTTCAAGGTAGTGATCGCTGAAACTGTTGTTCTGCTCTGGATCCAACACTTCAAGCAGCGCCGAAGCGGGGTCTCCGCGGTGATCCATGCCTAGCTTATCGACTTCATCCAGCAAAAAGAGCGGATTCTTAACACCTGCACGACTCATGCGCTGCATTAGCTTGCCCGGCAGCGAACCGATATAGGTGCGTCGGTGCCCCCGGATTTCAGATTCATCGCGTACACCGCCCAGTGCCAAGCGCACGTACTTGCGGTTCGTCGCCCGCGCAATCGACTGACCCAGAGAGGTCTTACCCACCCCTGGCGGGCCTACCAGACACAGCACCGGGCCTTTCATCTTGCGAACGCGCTTTTGTACGGCCAGGTACTCAAGAATGCGCGCCTTGACTTCTTCCAGGCCGTAATGATCCTCATCAAGCACCTCTTGCGCTTTGACTAGATCGTGCTTCACGCGCGTGCGTTTTTTCCAAGGTACTGCTATCAACCAGTCAAGGTAGGAGCGTACAACGGTCGACTCGGCAGAGTTAGTGGCCATCATTTTGAGCTTGTTAAGCTCTTGAGTCGCTTTAGCGGCGGCCTCTTGAGGCATGCCTGACTCTTTGATTGCCTTCTCGTACTTTTCCGCCTCGTTAGGCACGTTGTCGAGCTCACCCATTTCTTTCTGGATGGCCTTCATCTGCTCGTTGAGGTAGTACTCGCGCTGTGTTTTCTCCATCTGCTCTTTAACCCGCGAGCGGATGCGCTTTTCTACCTGAAGCAGATCAATTTCGGACTCGATCAACGCCATGAGGTGTTCGATGCGATCACGCACTCGATCCATCTCTAAAAGCTCTTGCTTATCGCCAATTTTCAGCGATAAGTGAGCGCAGATGGTATCCACCAAACGGCTTGGGTCCTCAATACCTGATAGCGAGTTAAGCACCTCGTTAGGCACTTTTTTGGACAGTTTGACGTATTGCTCGAACTGATTAAGCAGCACACGCACAAGCGCTTCCTGCTCGCGACTACTTAGTGGCTCGCTCTCACGCGGAGACAGGTGCGCCTGGGTGTAGCCCGCTTCGTTCTCTTCGATCTCAAGTACATCTGCGCGAAAGCTGCCCTCTATCAGCACTTTTACAGTGCCGTCAGGCAGTTTCAGCAGTTGCATAATATCCGCCACGGTTCCCATGGCGTAAAGATCAGCATTATCCGGCTCGTCCTGGGAAGCTTCGCGTTGAGCCACCAGCAATACACGCTTATCAGCTTCCATCGCCACTTCAAGCGCTTGGATCGACTTTTCACGACCCACAAATAGCGGGATAACCATCTGCGGGTAAACCACGACATCCCGCAATGGTAATAGGGGTAGACATTGAGTCTGTTCGGCGTTCTGCTGCATCGCAGACGTTCCTCAACAAATCGGATGAGTACTCGATAAAACGCTTAGCCAAGTACATCACTGTATGAAAAGTACTACGCAGTGTAGAGCATGCTACGCAGTGACACCTTATGAACAACGAGGGGCCGCCTAGGCGACCCCTCGAAATGGCGCAAGCGCTTAAAGCTAGGCCGCGGCTATTGATTCATTACTAGCCATCAGTGCCATCAACCTTCGCTTCTTCCTGCTTTGAGTACACTAAAAGCGGCTCGCTTTCACCAGCAATTACCGAATCATCGATAACCACCTTGCTGACGTTTTCCAATGAAGGAATTTCATACATGGTGTCAAGCAATACTGATTCAAGGATCGAGCGTAGGCCACGTGCACCTGTTTTACGCTCCATTGCCTTGCCAGCAACCGCCCGCAACGCTTCATCTCTGAACTCAAGCGTTACGCCCTCCATTTCGAAGAGCTTCGCATACTGCTTGATGAGAGAGTTTTTAGGCTCTGTCAAAATCTGCACCAGCGCATCTTCGGTAAGCTCGGTTAGCGTCGCGATCACCGGAAGACGACCAACGAACTCTGGAATCAAACCAAATTTCACCAGATCCTCAGGTTCGACATCCGCTAACAGCTCGCCCACACCGCGCGATGACTCTTTGCTTTTTACGCTGGCATTGAACCCGATGCCGCCTTTTTCAGCACGGTCACGGATAACCTTATCCAGCCCAGCGAAAGCACCGCCCACAATGAACAGAATATTGCCAGTATTAACCTGAACAAATTCCTGCTGTGGATGCTTACGCCCGCCTTGAGGCGGTACAGAGGCCGTGGTGCCCTCAATCAGTTTGAGTAGCGCCTGCTGCACGCCCTCGCCCGATACATCACGTGTAATGGACGGGTTATCTGACTTGCGTGAAATTTTGTCGATTTCATCAATGTAAACAATGCCGCGCTCGGCTTTCTCTACATCGTAGTCGCATTTTTGCAGCAGTTTTTGGATGATGTTTTCAACATCTTCACCCACATAACCTGCTTCGGTCAGCGTTGTTGCATCCGCAATGGTGAAAGGTACGTTCAATAAACGCGCCATGGTTTCCGCCAGCAGCGTTTTACCGCTACCTGTCGGGCCGATGAGCAGAATATTGGATTTACCTAGTTCTACATCGCCATCACGCACATCCGTTTTAAGACGCTTGTAGTGGTTATAAACCGCTACAGACAGCACCATCTTGGCGCGGTCTTGTCCGATGACGTAGTCGTCCAGGGTATGACGTATTTCGCGAGGCGTAGGTAAACGCTCCTCATCGCTCTCGGCATCGGCTTCGAGAACTTCCTCGCGAATGATGTCATTACATAAGTCGACACACTCATCGCAGATATATACGGACGGACCAGCAATTAGCTTACGCACTTCGTTTTGGTTTTTTCCGCAAAACGAGCAGTAAAGCAGTTTGCCACCTTCGTCCTTGCCTTTGCCGTCGGCCATTCGCGTACCTCTGTCACTGCGGCGGCTTACACCGCCATAAAAGCTCGTTAGAAAAGCAAAACCTCATCACGCTATCAGGATGTAGGCCGCTTATCCAGCACTGCGTCAATCAAGCCATACTCTTGAGCTTTATTGGCGCTCATAAAGTTATCACGATCAGTATCACGGGCAACCGTTTCTAAATCCTGGCCGGTATGGTGCGCCAAAATCTGATTGAGCTTCTCGCGGATACCTAAAATCTCACGGGTGTGGATTTCGATATCAGAAGCCTGCCCCTGATAGCCACCCAGCGGCTGATGAATCATAACGCGCGAGTTGGGAAGGCAATAACGCTTGCCTGCCGCACCGGCTGTTAACAGCAGTGCGCCCATGCTGGCCGCTTGACCAATGCACACGGTTGATACATCGGGCTTAACAAACTGCATTGTGTCATAAATCGACATACCTGCAGTTACCGATCCGCCCGGTGAGTTGATGTAAAGGTGGATATCCTTATCGGGATTTTCCGATTCAAGGAACAACATCTGAGCGACCACCAGGTTAGCCATGTAGTCTTCAACAGGGCCAACCAGGAAAATCACGCGTTCTTTCAGCAGACGCGAGTAAATATCATAGGCTCTTTCCCCTTTGGCGCTCTGCTCAACCACCATGGGCACTAAACCGCCGGCGTTTTGAATATCAAATTCACTCATTAAGGTGATTCCTTGCGTCCGGTAAGGGAAAGGCGCACCGCAAACGGTGCGCCGCGCTGATGGGGTAACTTAGGCGTCCGCTTTCTCGCCTTCTTCAGCACCCTCGTCTTGCTCAGCCTGTTGCTGAGCGGCAGCTAGTGCTTCCTGATAAGACATTTCAACATCTTTAACGTTCGTTTGCTCAAGCAGCTTGTCTACCGCTTTCTCTTCGAGAATGGCAGATTTTACCTGAGTTTTCAGCTGATCGTTGCTCATGTAGTACTCAACAACCTCGGAAGGATCCTGGTACTGCTCGGCAAGCTGTTCTACTTTCGCTTTTATAGCAGAATCGTCAGCGTCAAGCTCATTAGCTTTGATTACTTCAGCCAGCAGAAGGCCTACCTGAACGCGGCCTTTAGCCTGCTCTTCGAAAAGCTCATTGGGCAGCTGACTAACATCGAAGTCTTCTCCCAGACCGAACTGCTGTGCCGCTTGACGCTTCATGGCATCGGTTTCTTGCTGAACCAGTGCGCTCGGCACCATGATGTCATTGGCTTTTTTCAGCGCGTCCAGCACTTGCTGCTTAACACGATTATCGACGGCCTGCGTCGCTTCACGAGTCATGTTTTTCTTAATTTCAGCGCGGAATTTTTCCTGGTCGCCATCTTCAACGCCGAAGCGTTCAATGAAGGCATCATCAATTTCAGGTAGTTTCTGTGTGCTGACTTTATGAACCGTAACGTTAAAGCTTGCTTCCTTACCAGCCAAGTGTTCGGCTTGGTAATCTTCTGGGAAGGTCACTTTAATGGTTTTATCTTCGCCGGCTTTAGCACCGATCAGCTGCTCTTCAAAGCCTGGAATAAAGCTGTTGGAGCCAATAACCAAGGAGTGGCCTTCTGCACTACCACCTTCAAACGGCTCATCGCCCAGGAAACCCTGGAAATCGATAGTCACCTGATCGCCATCAGCTGCCGGCGCATCAGTCTCCTGCCAATCAGCATTCTGTTTGCGCAGTGTTTCAATCATTTCATCAACGTCAGCATCGCTTACGCTAACCACCGGGCGCTCAACATCGGTACCTTCAATCGATGTCAGCTCAACCTCGGGGTAGATTTCCATGATCGCTACAAATTCTAGATCTTTGCCAGTCTGGTTAACCTGGGGCTCGATCTGGGGGTAGCCAGCCGGATTAAGGCCTTCTTCGGTGATCGCACGTACATAGCGCTCGCGCATCACCTCACCCACCACTTCACTGCGGACGCTGTCGCTGTAGCGCTGACGAACGACGGACATCGGCACCCGGCCTTGACGAAAACCATTCAGGCGCACGTTTTTCGCGGTGTCTATCAGGCGAGCACTGACAGCCTCGTCGATTTCGGCAGCCGGTACTTGAATAGTAATACGGCGTTCGATCTGGGAGGTCGTCTCGACGGAAACTTGCATGAATTGTCCTCTAGCGGCTGGGCGTTATGTTAACTGTGTTTAAATAAATTCTAAGGGGCAATTTTATGAACCCTAGCGCAAGGTGGCAAGCGCCATGCTCGCAAGATGGGGGCACAGCGATTAATTACAAGGGAATAAGTGACTAATTTATTACTTTTAGACCTTGGCCAAAGAATTATTTGCTCAATACGGTATGCTACCTACAACTTAGCAACCTTTACTGGCTATCGTAACGATACTCATGACTATTCATCAAGATTTACCCATTTCACGCATCATGCAAACCAGCATTTTGCACTGCGCAGCCGACACTCCCCTTTACCAGGCTGCAAAACGCATGACCGAGCGTCACTGTAGCTCCATTGTCATTATGGAAAATCAAAAAGCTGTGGGTATCTGGACAGAGCATGACGCCCTAACAATTAATTTCGATACGCCCTCTGCCCTCATGCGGCCTATCGCTGATTTTATGTCTGCACCGGTATATACCGCAACGCATCAAATGTTGCTAAGCGAAGCGACTCTCCTTCTCAATACCCACAAGCTTCGCCATCTCCTGATCATTAATGAAGAACAGCAGCCAATCGGGATTTTATCGCAAACCGATATTGCCGTTAATCAGGGACTAGAGCCCTACCTTCGCCTTCGCGAAGTACATGCTGCCATGCGATGCAACCCACTAATAATTGATGGCTCGCTAAATTTGGCGGAAGCTGCATTACAAATGCGCAATCACCATCAAGATGCTGCGATTATTCTATGCAATGATCAGCTCGGCATTATTACTGAGCGTGACATCGTATCGTTTATCGCCAATCAGTCCGATGATACCCCGGTGAAGTATCTGGCTAGTCAGCCATTGATCTCTATTGAGGCAACCGCACCATTAATCAACGCACGGGATCTTTTGATTGATCACCGTGTACGCCACTTAGCTGTTCACAATAACGATGGCGATATCATCGGCTTGCTTGGATTTTCCGACATACTTCACGGCGCTGAATACTTGTATCTTGCCGACTTACGCGATGCCCTTAAGCAACGCGATCAAGCGCTGGCGCGCTCGAATCAAAACCTGCAGTTGGCAGAGCGAGTAATTGATTCATCGTTGGAAGGAATTATCATTACCGATGCTGCAGCATGTATTGAATTTGTGAATCCTGCCTTCACCCACCTAACCGGCTATAGCCTGGATGATGTACTGGGCAAGACGCCAAACGTGCTAGGTTCAGGCCGGCAAGATGCAGCGTTCTATGAGCAAATGTGGAATACCCTAAAAGCAGATGGCTATTGGCGAGGCGAGGTATGGAATCGGCGTAAATCGGGTGAGCTATATCTTGAGCTACTGACCATCACGGCTATTCGCGATGACATGGGCATAACACAGCACTACGCCGGACTCTTTTCAGATATCACGCACATGCGTGAAAACGAAGAGCAGATTCGCCACTTGGCCTACTACGATGTGTTAACCCGGCTACCCAATCGTCGCCTGCTTGAAGATCGCATCACTCTGGCTATTCGCCACGCCCATCGCGCCACAGAACAGCTGGCGGTGATATTTATCGATTTGGACCATTTCAAGCAGGTAAACGACACACTGGGACACGCCCTAGGAGATGACCTTCTGTTAAGTGTTGCCGAGCGTATGACGGCTAAACTACGCGAAGATGATACGCTCGCCCGACTGGGCGGAGACGAATTTATTGCATTACTGCCTAATATTAACGGTTTTTCCGAAGCCTCTTCCGTTGCCCAACGATTAATTGACGCCGTCGGCGCACCTTATTCGTTACACGGCCACAGTTTTCGCATTGGCTCCAGTTTGGGCATCAGCCTTTACCCTGATGACGGCAGCACTTCTGAAGCATTAATCCAGCATGCCGACGCAGCAATGTATCGTGCCAAACGTGAAGGGCGAAATACCTATCGCCTATATCAGGCGGCTGTCGATCAGCAGGCGCGTGACCAATTAAGCATGGAAACGGCCTTGCGTAACGCGGTTGAAACCGGCGAAGGCTTATACATGGCTTATCAGCCGCTAGTTCAGCGCAACAATCGCCGGCTCGCCTCTGCCGAGGCGCTCGTTCGCTGGAGACATCCACAGCGCGGCCTGATACCACCGGGTGAGTTTATTCCTCTTGCAGAACGCTCAGGCTTAATTTTGCCGTTAGGCGAAAAGGTAATCGACCTGGTACTTGCTGACATGCGGGCATGGAAGGCTACAGGAAAAAAACTAATCTCTGTGGCCATTAATCTTTCCACCGCTCAGTTTTGGCAGTCCAATTTCGTTAATCATATTACTCAGAAATTACGTGATAGCCAGCTTTCCCCCGCTTTGATCACCTTTGAGCTAACCGAAAGCATACTGCTTAACCGCGAAGCAGAGGGAGCGACCCTGCTCAAACAATTACGTGCATTGGGTTGTGGTATTGCGCTGGATGATTTTGGCACAGGCTATTCCTCACTAAGCTATTTGCATAACATTCCCGCCCATAGCCTTAAAATAGATCGCAGTTTTATTGAGGCCTTGCACCCACAAGAAAACAGCAGCCGTACCATTGTTGCAGCGATTGCAAGCCTTGCCCGTGAACTGGGTTTAAAAGTAGTCGCCGAAGGCGTTGAAACGGAGCAGCAATGGAATCTGCTGGGAGAATACGCTATCGACTTTATTCAAGGATTTTATATAGCCAAACCCCAGCCGGCCAGCCACTTTGCTGAATTACTCGAAGCGAACTGAACGCTTCACTACCAATGAACCACTCATGCCTGCTAAACAGCATCATGCCTACCAAACACAGTATAAAGGCGCTTAAAAAGGCGCCTTTATAATCTGCCTATTTAGCCAGCTATGGATTACCTGCGGCGTTCATGTCCCCACCATAGGCTTACCGCATGAATTAACAAGCCGCAGGTAGCCGCATGAGATATAAACACTTGCCAGCTAATCCAGGTGGTAAAAATTGCGTGCCAGATACCCATAATCACTGCGCCGATGACAAGCATTAGCGCAAACCGAATACCCAGCCTAGGCAGTTTCCGTCGACTATCGCTGGTTAATAGGCGCCATTGCGCTATTGCGGCAGCAGCTACGAAAACTACCGCCATTATAATCAGTGTTTGACGGGTGCTATGTCCGCCCGCCATAAAGCGTGGCAAAGATGCCAGCATCACTACACATAGCCCCAGCGCAACGCTGACGCGCTCAGCTGAATAAGGCGTTGTTTGCTGCATCGTTAGGCTACCTTTATCTGCTGCTCTTCGATCCATTCCTCGACCCAAGGTACCGCAGCGTCATCGGCCATAAAGGTTTCCATGGCATCTACTTCCAACCGCTCACCCATCCGACGCGCACCGTGATCTTCAAGCAGGCTATCCAGCTTTCTGCCAGCGCCGCAGAAAGTATCGCCATAGGAGCTATCCCCTAACGCAATCAGACCATAGCGAAGTCCCGTAAGTGCAGGGCTTTTATCACTCAGGCCACGCACAAAAGGAACGAAATTACCGGGAAAATCACCATTACCGGTTGTTGAAATCACAAACAATGAAATATCCTCATCGCTTGTCAAATCATCAAGCGTGGGCTGCTCAACAATGTCAACGCCGAATCCGGCTTGCTCAAAGAGTGGCTTTACCTGCTCAGCCACATCTAAAGCGCCACCGTACATCGTACCAACCAATATCTTTAATTGAGGCATTATTGCTATCACCTTTCATGTTCACGGCGCCAATCCGCTGCCTTGCAAATAGCCGTCTGAATTTGTACAAGATATTAACATAGCTTGCTTATACGACCCATTTTGATGGCGCGGGGTTCACCGTCGGCAACGCAGCCGATTTTCCTACCCCTACGCTCACATGTGCTTCTTAGCGCTCTACTGCGGATGCGGCCAATCGTCATAACCACGTCTTTTACCACTGTAAAAAAACGGAGTGCTTAGAAGCACTCCGTTTGTATAGCCGAGACAGTCTAATAGCAATGCGATCCCTATTAAGCACTATCCCTATCAAGCGCTACTTCCCTTCCTATCAAGCACTACTTGTTTTGCACGTAATGCTCGACTTGCTGCTTTAGCTTTTGGCCTGGACGAAACGTTACCACCCGGCGAGCAGAAATAGGTATTTCTTCACCGGTTTTAGGGTTGCGCCCTGGCCGCTCACGCTTATCACGCAGGTCAAAGTTGCCAAACCCTGACAGCTTGACCTGTTCATTTTCTCGTAAGCAGGCTCGAATCTCTTCAAAAAAAGCTTCGACCATGGCTTTTGCTTCTCGCTTAGATAGTGCCAGCTCAGTATGTAAATGCTCTGCCAACTCTGCTTTGGTCAACGCACCCATAGGGACCTCCTTATAGCAAACGCATTGCCAAGAACGTGATAAGCGTCGTGTCGTGGCATATTATTGTCAGCCGCGTAGCTCAGCCTCCAACTGGACACGCACTTGTGTCACGATGGAATCTACCAACTGGTTGATTTCTTCGTCGTTTAGCGTGCGTGAAGGATGCTGCCAGGTCAAGCCTAAAGCAATACTCTTATGGTCGTCCGCCACGCCTTTACCAGCATAGACATCAAATAGCGTAATGTCTTTTAAGTAATCACCGGCTTTTTCTTTGGCGCAATCCAGCAAGGCCTGCACGGGCACTGCGCTTTTAACGATGAAAGCTAAATCGCGACGCACTTCAGGATAACGCGACAAGGCTTCAAAGGCGGGAATCTGGCCTTGGCTTAGGGTATCCAGCCGGACCTCAAACAGTACAGCGTCTACTTTCAGGCCAAGTTTGGCGCGTACTTGCGGGTGCAGTGTGCCAATCCAGCCAGCATGCTCACCATTACACAGTATCTCGGCACTTTGTCCGGGGTGCAGCGCCGAATGCTCAGCGGGTTCAAAACGCCAGGCATCAGGGTTACCCCCCAAAGCTAAAAGACTTTCTAGATCCCCTTTTAGATCGTAAAAGTCGATGCGCTCTTTCGAGCCGGTCCAGCCTTCGGTTTCCCGAGTGCCACAGACTAACGCACCCATCATGGGCACCTGAGAAAGCTGATCTAATTCGCCATTAAATACCAAGCCCGTCTCAAATAACCGTACACGGGTCTGCTGGCGATTTAAATTATGCTCCATCGCCCGCACAAGGCCTGGAAACAAACTTGCCCGCATCACCGACAGATCGGCGGAGATAGGATTGGCAAGTACCGGAGAGACGGCATCAGGCAGTATAGCGGCCTGAAGCTCGGGAGCAACAAAGCTATAAGTAATCGCCTCTTGGAAACCACGAGCGACCATTTGGCGACGCAGTTGCGCCTGGGTCAGCGTTGCTTCATCACTAGAACGTAGCGCTAATCGCGCAGCCGGGCGGCGAACGGGCAGATTATTGTAACCATGAATCCGAGCGATCTCTTCGATCAGGTCTTCTTCAATCGCGACATCGAACCGCCAGCTAGGCGCAACAGCGGACCAACCTTCTGCCTGAAGACTTACCTCAAGCCCCAATCGCGTCAGAATATCAGTGACGTCATCGGTGGCGAGCTTCTTGGAAAGCGCACTTTCCAGGCGCGCTTCACGCAGTAAAATAGTGCGTGGAGCAGGCACATCAGATTCACTGACGCATTCAGTGACAGGCCCTGGTTGACCGCCGCAGATTTCGATCAGCAAGCGTGTTGCCCGTTCAACGGCCACTTTAGCAAGCTCAGGATCCACGCCACGCTCAAAGCGGTGTGACGCATCCGTATGCAGGCCGTAGGAGCGCGCCTGACCGGCAATAGCCAGCGGCGTGAAAAAGGCCGACTCCAAGAAAATCGACTGGGTGGTTTCGTTGACCCCTGAATTTTCTCCGCCCATGACACCCGCCATGGCAAGCAGCCCCGCTTCATCCGCAATCATTAGCGTTTCAGGGCGCAGGGCAACGTCTTGACCATCCAGCAGCGTTAACCGCTCGCCCTCTTTCGCCATGCGTACAATGATGCGGCCGTTCAGGTTATCGCGATCAAATGCATGCATCGGCTGCCCGAGCTCAAGCATAACGTAGTTGGTAACATCAACCACAGGGTCGATGGAGCGAATACCGCTACGACGCAGGCGCTCTCCCATCCAGAGCGGTGTTTCTGCTTTTACATTGATGCCCTTGATAACACGGCCAATATAGCGAGGGCACTGCTCAGACACTTCAACGCTAATAGCAAAGGTGTCGTCAATTAACGGCGCAACGGGTTCAATAACCGGCGGCGTTACGGCCAGACGGTTAAGCACACCCACTTCACGGGCCAGGCCTTTAACGCTTAAACAGTCGCCACGGTTAGGCGTGAGATCTACCTCAATGGTCATATCATTGAGGTGCATATACTCACGGAAATCGACGCCAACAGGTGCAGAATCCGCCAGTACCAAAATACCCGGCGAGGTATCTTCCTCAAGCCCAAGCTCTGATGCTGAACAAATCATGCCGCGTGATTCAACGCCACGCAGTTTTGCCTTTTTAATTTTAAAATCGCCAGGCAAGACACCGCCCACCTGAGCGAACGGTATTTTCTGACCGATATCGACATTGGCCGCACCGCAAACCACTTGCACCGGCTCGCCGGTACCATCGTTTACGGTACAAACGTTTAACTTATCGGCGTCAGGGTGCCTCTCTTTGGTAAGCACTTCAGCCACGACAACGCCACTAAACGCAGCGGCTACCGTCTCAACGGCATCGACCTCTAAGCCGGCCATGGTGATCTGATCTGCAATCGCCTGCGTGTCCAGCTGCGGCGATACCCATTCGCGCAGCCACTGTTCTGAAAATTTCATGATCGTTCCTGTGTTCGGCAGCGGTCTTAAGCGAATTGGCGCAAGAAGCGCAGGTCATTTTCAAAGAACAAACGCAGGTCGTTCACACCGTAACGCAGCATCGCCAGGCGCTCAGCCCCCATACCAAAGGCAAAGCCGGTATAGCGTTCAGTATCAATACCTGAATGACGGAATACTTCTGGGTGCACCATGCCGCAGCCCATCACTTCAAGCCAACCGCTGTGCGAACAGACACGGCATCCTGAGCCACTACACATGACGCACTGAATATCGACTTCGGCAGAAGGCTCAGTAAACGGGAAGTATGAAGGCCGGAAGCGCACAGAAAGATCATCACGCTCAAAAAACGCCTGCAGGAAATCTTCGATTGTACCTTTCAGGTCGGCAAAGCTGACCCCTTCGTCCACCAGCAATCCTTCAACCTGATGAAACATGGGTGTATGAGTCAAATCGGAGTCACTGCGATAAACGCGCCCGGGGCACACAATACGAATCGGTGGCTCGCTCTCTTTCATGGTACGCACCTGTACCGGCGACGTATGTGTTCTCAGCAGACGCGTTGCATCAAAATAAAACGTATCGGCCATGCCGCGCGCAGGGTGATGAGCTGGAATGTTGAGCGCCTCGAAATTGTGATAATCATCTTCAATTTCAGGGCCTACCGCAACGTCATAGCCAATGCGCGTAAACAAGCTTTCAATACGCTCAAGCGTGCGTGTTACGGGATGCAATCCGCCGCTCGCCTGATGACGGCCGGGTAACGTAACGTCGATTCGCTCAGCCGCCAAACGCGCGTTTAGTGCAGTGGTTTCAAGCTGCTGACGCTTGGCATCAATTTCACTTGCCAAGGTCTGCTTGGCCTGGTTGATGCGCTCACCGGCAGCCGGACGCTCTTCAGCCGATAGTTTACCCAAGCCTTTCAGCAAAGCAGTTACTTCGCCTTTTTTGCCCAGGTAGCGAACTCGCAATTCCTCTAGCGCAGCGACATCTTGCGAGGCCTGGATGGCATCACGAGCCTCAGATACCAGAGTAGGAAGGTGGTCCATCCGTTTCACTCCGAATTAAGCGGTTCCCTCGTAATGAGGGTGTAGCACGTTGAAGGTGACAAAAAAACAGGGGAAGAGCGGCTGCTCTTCCCCTGCGGGTCACACTGAAATGACCTTCGTCAATTCACGCTGGCAGTCGCGCAGCGTATGACGTTATTGGGCAGCCTTGGCTTTTTCCACGATAGCAGCAAAAGCAGCTTTTTCGTGTACAGCCAGATCAGCCAATACTTTACGGTCAATTTCGATACCGGCTTTCTTCAAACCGCCAACAAAGCGGCTGTAAGACATACCGTTGATGCGCGCAGCAGCGTTAATACGCTGAATCCACAGCGCACGGAACTGACGCTTACGGTTACGGCGGTCACGATAAGCATACTGGCCCGCTTTAATAACGGCCTGCTTAGCTACACGGAAAACACGCGAACGGGCACCGTAGTAACCTTTAGCCTGCTTCAATACTTTTTTATGGCGACGACGGGCCACTACACCACGCTTAACACGGGTCATAACACACTCCTGACTTTATAGCTGAGGCTTAAAGCACTCAGACAAGAAAATTCGACTTATAGGTTCGGCAGCATGCGTTGGATCAACGCTTTGTCAGAAGCATGAATCTGCTTCATACCACGCAGCTGACGCTTACGCTTAGTCGATTTCTTGGTCAAGATGTGGCTACGGAAAGACTGCTTGTGCTTAAAGCCATTAGCGGTCTTTTTAAAGCGCTTTGCAGCGCCGCTGTTGCTTTTGATTTTCGGCATGAGAAAACTCCGCTCGATATTTTTTAGAAAATCCAGGGCCGACCATCGCCTACGCGATGGCCCGTTGGTTTCGCCGCTGGATCACTTCTTTTTCGGGGCAAGAATCATGATCATCTGGCGGCCTTCCATTTTCGGGAAAGACTCCACCGCTCCGATCTCTTCCAGGTCTGCCGCGATCCGCTCCATCAGCTTGCGGCCGATGTCCTGGTGCGCCATTTCGCGACCACGGAAGCGCAATGTGACCTTACCCTTGTCACCACCTTCCAAAAAGCGAATCAGGTTTTTCAATTTTACCTGATAATCGCCCTCATCGGTGCCAGGACGGAATTTAACTTCCTTGACCTGGATTTGCTTTTGCTTTTTCTTTTGAGCCGCTTTCTGCTTCTTCGTCTCAAAAACGAATTTACCGTAATCCATAATCTTACAGACGATGGGATCGGCATTCGAAATTTGCACAAGGTCTAAACCGGCAGCTTCCGCACGTTCGATTGCTTCAGTGGTGGGCACAACACCCAACTGCTCACCTTCAGCATCGATTAGACGCACTTCTTCTTCGGTAATTCGCTCGTTCATTGGTGGGCGTTTGTCTGCTGGACGCCCGCGCTGGTTGCTTCGCTTGATCGTTCCGTCTCCTTAGGCAATTGACGATGTCGCCAGGGCTGCTCGCTCTGCATTAAGACGTTCAATGAGTGCATCGATTGTCATAGTGCCGAGGTTTTCGCCGCTGCGAGTTCGCACGGCCACTGAGTCAGCTTCGACTTCCTTATCTCCCACCACAAGAAGATAGGGAATTTTCTGTAACGTATGCTCACGGATTTTAAAGCCGATCTTCTCGTTCCTCAAGTCCGCTTTGACCCGTAAGCCACTTTTTTGCAGGCGTTGCTCTAATTCAAGCGCATAATCACGCTGCGCATCGGTGATTATCATCACTACCGCCTGCTGAGGTGCTAACCATAATGGCATAGCGCCAGCATAATGTTCAATCAAGATACCAATGAAACGCTCCATAGAGCCCACAATTGCACGATGCAACATAACCGGCGGCTTGCGCTCACCCTCTTCGGTCACATATTGAGCACCCAGGCGCTCAGGCATCATGAAATCAACCTGCATGGTACCAACCTGCCACTCGCGCCCCAAGCAATCTTTCATGTGGTATTCAATCTTGGGACCATAGAACGCGCCTTCGCCAGGAAGTTCCTGCCATTCGACGCCACAGGCTGTTAACGCACCACGTAGGGCATCTTCAGCCTGATCCCAAACATCGTCACTGCCAATACGCTTTTCTGGGCGCAGAGCAATTTTAATGGCAATGTCTTCAAATCCAAAATCGGTATAAACCTTCAACGCCTGACGATGAAAGTTAGTAACTTCGGGCTCGACCTGGGCTTCGGTACAGAAAATATGCCCGTCATCCTGAGTAAAGGCTCGAACACGCATAATACCGTGCAATGCACCGGAAGGCTCGTTACGGTGGCATCCACCAAACTCGCCAAACCGTACAGGCAGTTCGCGATAGCTGCGCAGCCCGGAATTGAACACCTGCACATGGCCGGGGCAGTTCATCGGCTTAAGCGCATACTCACGCTTTTCGGATTCGGTAAAGAACATACCGTCAGCGTAGTTATCCCAGTGCCCGGACTTTTTCCAAAGCGACACGTCCATTACTTGAGGGCAGCGAATTTCCTGATAGCCACCTTCTTTATAAACGCCTCGCATGTACTGCTCGACCTGCTGCCATAGCGCCCAACCATTCGGGTGCCAAAACACCATTCCCGGTGCTTCTTCCTGCATATGGAAGAGATCAAGGCGACGGGCAAGCTTGCGGTGATCGCGCTTCTCAGCTTCTTCAAGGCGCTTCAAATAGGCTTTTAGCTGCTTCTTATCGCCCCAGGCGGTCCCGTAAATGCGGGTTAGCATGGCATTTGAAGCATCCGCTCGCCAGTAGGCCCCGGCAAGCTTGGTCAACTTGAATGCTTTTAGATGACGAGTATTAGGCACATGAGGACCACGGCACATATCCGTGTACTCTTCATGATGATAAAGCCGAATGTCTGCGCCTTCAGGAATATCGTGAATGATTTCCTGCTTATAAGTTTCGTCACGCTGCGCGAACGTTGCCATCGCTTTATCACGATCCACATATTCACGCACTACATCGTATTCACGCTCAATTAAATCTTGCATCCGCTTTTCGATGGCATCTAAATCTTCTGGGGTAATTGAGCGGCCAAAATCAATATCATAATAAAAGCCGTTTTCGATCACCGGCCCGATCGCCATCTTGGCATCGGGATAAAGCTGCTTCACTGCGTGACCAATCAAGTGCGCGCAGGAGTGGCGAATAATTTCCACGCCTTCAGGATCACGCGCGGTAATAATAGCAACATCCGCGTCACGCTCAATCAGGTCGGCGGCATCTACCAGCACGCCATCGATCCGCCCGGCTATGCATGCCTTGGCCAAACCAGGGCCAATGGACTCTGCAAGCTGCATGATGGAAAGCGGCGCTTCAAAGGTTCTTTCGCTACCGTCAGGTAGTGTCACAATAGGCATTCAGATATTCCTTGAGCGCAGTGGTGATCCATACCAAGGATCACATTTCGCTATCAATGATCGTAGGCGTAAAAACAATACAAAAAATACGCGCTTAGCCTACCAGACTTAAGCGCGGCGGAAAATAAAAACGGGAGGCTTGCGCCTCCCGTCGTTACTTACTTTATTACTTACTACGCAACCATTAGCGTTATAACAACCGCGCTAAAGAGCTACGTCTTAGTTCCACTCATCAAGTTCAACACGACGGTTTTGCGCGCGACCTTGATCAGTCTCGTTAGAAGCGACCGGACGCTCTTCGCCGAAGCCAACTGCACGCATACGGTTTGCGCCTACGCCACGCTGAGCGAGGTAGGTGGTAACAGATTCAGCACGACGCTGAGACAGGTCTTTGTTGTACTCAGCACTACCGCGTGAATCAGTATGGCCTTCAATGCTAACGCGTACGTCAGGGTTGTTAACCAGACGTTCTGCAACACCGTTTAGGATATTGCGGGCATTAGCAGTCAGCTGAGCTGAATCGAATTCGAAGTTAACGTCGTTAAGAACAACGCTGTCTGGGCAACCCAGCGCGTTCACTTCGGTGCCAGCTGGCGTATTGGGGCACTGGTCACGGTAGTCCGGCACGCCGTCGTTATCGGAGTCAAGCGGGCAGCCTACAGCGTCAACTTCAACACCAGCAGGAGTACCTGGGCACTGATCACGGTAGTCCGGCACGCCGTCGTTGTCAGAATCTAGCGGGCAGCCTTGAGCGTCAACTGCAACGCCAGCAGGCACTTCACCGTAGCTCGGGCACTGGGGCGCTACAGGCTCAGGTGTACGGTCTGCACACAGCAGGCCACCGATTGCGGCACCCGCTACAGCGCCAGTTGCCGCACCGCTTTCTTCATCAGAAGAGCCGCTAGTGGCATAACCAATGCTACCGCCAATCAAACTGCCCGCCAGACCACAAACGGCCGGGTGCTGGTACCAGCTACGATCGCTGCTGGCGCTAGCTTGACCAGATGATTGGTTGGCCGAGGTGGCACAGCCTGATAGGCCCACTACTAGAGCGGAACCGATTAGCAAGCCAGTCGTTGATTTTTTCATGCAAGACTCCTTCTTGATCCAATGCTGACATGGCCATATGACCAAATCTATCCAATGCTTCTTATTGCGAGAGCATCCATTTTTCGCCTGTTCAATAGTACCACGCGGGCGTTCCCCTGCTTGGCATTGAACGGTGCGCCTATCATTAACGTTTCAACGCTAGAAGGCAACAATGCCGAGATATCAACTTCTTGCCAATATCGACATCTCAAGCATAGCAAAGCTGCCACAATCGGCACCAAAAAAACACATTACACTATTAATTTAAATAAAATCGTCTTATTAATTCCAAGCTAGTGTAACGCAGAAGGCCCTTTTGCACGCCATTTTATAACGGCCTCGGCCGCAGCCAAAACAGCCGGACGCATCTCGTCCTCAACCGCTAAGCGCTGTTTATCTTCAGCCATGCGCTCGCGTGGTGTTAATTTCGCACGTGCCGAATGTGTTTTTAGATGCCGTGTACGGTTATAAACATCGGCAAATGCCTGAAAATCCGGCCGCTCGGTAAGACTGGGGTCAACGATTTCAAGCAGCACCTTACAGCGCCATGCACCTTCTGTAATCTCGACCTGCTCCTGAATCAACGCACTCGTAACGTAATCCAGATTTTCCAGGCTGTTTTGCTGGGCTCTACGATCTTCATCTATGCGAAAGGCCTCGCGGCGCTTTACCTCTTTACGCAGCTTAAGGGCATAGATTGATAAGCCGACAATGACAGCAAGCGCTAACGCTAGCGCTACAAGTGCGCTGATCGAATTCATAATACTCCCAGTTGCGCTTTTAAAAATAGCTTAACAGAAATTGTACATCAATTTAGCACTGAACCGTTAATTTCCATAATTCAGCGGCATACACCACCAAAATTAGTAATAAACCTGATCTTTCTTACAATTTTTTATGAAGGCACAGGAGGATGGGAAGAATATAAATCAGCTTGAGCAGTGTAGTTTTCCTCCTTACTCAATCGCCAACGCCACCATGCCCATAATAAGCTAACCGTCAGTAAAACGGCACCGGCTGTATGCAGCAAAGCTAGCCATAACGGCAGCCACATCAGCACGTTGGCCATTCCCAGCAGCGCTTGAAAAACATAAATTGCTACCACTAAGCCTAGCGGACCTGCAACATGACAAGCGCGTCGATGTCGATACCAAAGCATCAGCAACGCAATGCCTAACAGTAGCGCTCCCATACGGTGGATAAAGTGGATGGCAACTCTAGCTTCGGCATGTAATTGCCCGTGTAAGTAATTAGGCCCTACTGTTTGGGTCACATGAAAACCTTCGCTAATATCCATGGCGGGCCACCATTGACCATTACAGGTAGGAATATCCTGGCAGGCAATACCCGCGTAATTACTGGTAACCCATCCGCCCAATGCAAGCTGCACAATTAACAGCCCTACAGCCATCCCCCACCAAATATTTAGCCGTTGGACATTGAGCAGCTTTTGCTCGGCGACACCTCTTATCCTTAGATGCAGCCAGAGAAATAACAGCAGCACGCTTAATCCACCAAGTAGATGTAACGTCACTACTTGCGGCCAAAGTTTTAGCGTGACGGTAAAAGCCCCAAATGCACCTTGTACTAAAATAGTGGCAAGTAGCGCTATGCTAATAAACCAAGGATATTGGGGATGTTTCCTGAATGGCCAACCAAGCGCTAAAACGCTCACTACCAAGATGCCAAGTAGCGTTGCAATATAACGATGGATCATTTCAACCCAGGCTTTAGAGGCATCCAGAGGGACATCAGGATGGTGTAACGCAGCGTGATCATTATCAGGTACCAACAGGCGCCCATAGCAGCCTGGCCAATCAGGGCAACCCAGTCCAGCATCGACTAGTCGCGTCCATGCGCCCACTAAAATGACTAAAACTGTCAGTAACGTTCCTAAAAGTGATAAGCGCAAAAGCCACTTTAAGCGCCTCTCTAACGATGCTTGCATGATGTATCCTTACACTCATTAGCAATGGCAATACCCTTGGTTTTAATACAGAAAACCGAGCCTAGATCGCCAAATATATCCTTGAAAACTTATATTAGCACTAATCGAAATGATCGACCTGAAGCCTTAAAACGTGCTCATTGTCTTACTACAAACATTTGCCCTCCTCATAGCGGGCCACTTTATGATTTCAGCGTTGAGCTTTCCATGAGAACTGGCCATGAAAACTGGCGAGCCCGATGCGCATTTCGCACAGGCTAGCTGCAAATAAAATAAGTATAGATATTATTGGTTATTCGCTACGCTTTCGTGATTAATAGGTAGCTTTTTAACAAAGCGTTAACCTTATTGGCGATCTATAATTCACTGACTATCAATCTATAATTTTATCAATGATCCTGGCCATTCCTAATAGGGTCGGGCAACAATGGGAGCAATATATGCAGAAGTACCCCCTCACCACAGGGATAGTGGCCCTCGTGGCGTTCATGACCTTGGCTTCTCTCGCTGGCTGCACCACTTACACTTGGCCGGATGGCTCAAAGGAAACGGTGCTAGGTGTCGCCCCTGAAGATGAAAACAAACGCTTTGAAGAGCAGCAAGCTGATGGCGTTCGTTATCGCACCCCGGGTGAAATCCCCGAATAACAACCGTAGCGTTTAAATAGCCCCACCCACTGAGCACCTAATCGCTATACGCTTATTTACGTTTTTTAGTGGTGGCTGTTGCCTTTGCAGCGAGTGGATCGTCAGGCCACGGATGCCTTGGATAGCGGCCACGCATCTCTTTACGTACCTCTGGGTACCCATTAAGCCAAAAGCCTAGCAAATCCTGGGTCACTTGAAGTGGCCGGCGCGCGGGCGAGAGTAGATGAACCGTTAAAGCAATGCGCCCCTCAACCACAGTGGGCGTATCACGCCAACCAAAGGCTTCCTGAAGCTTTAACGCCAGCACCGGGGATTGATGCGCCAAACAGGGCGAATAGTCAATAACCGTAGATTTACCGCTAGGCACTATCAAGGCTTGAGGTGCCAGCCGCTCCATTTCATTTTGCTGATCCCATGTCAGGGTATTCAGCAGATAGTGATGAAGCGGTAGTTTTTCAACTTGGGAAAGCCGCGTTATATCGGTTAAGTAGGGGGCAAGCCAATGGCTTAGCGAATCTACTAGCGCCGCGGTAGACCAGTCTGGCCACGGCTTACCCAATGTCTCGCGCAGCAGCGCTATCCGCCCCTGCAGCTGCTCCAACGCTTGGGAATGTAACAACGCTGGCCGCTGGCTTACGGCATTTAGCAAGGCCTCTACTACAGCGTCTTTAGGCAGCGTAGCTAAAGGGTGCCTGGCTATCGTCAAAGCACCATAGGCCTGGACCTTCTCACCGATCAGCCGTCCCTGTTCTTCAGACCATGTGACGCGTGTCTGCCACTTCACTCGCTCAGGATAAAGCTCTATTAATGCCTCAAGTGTTAGTGGTTCAGCCGCGTATATTTTGGCTTCGCTTGAGGCACTCTCCAGACTTGCCACAATAAGATACGGCTGATGCGCCAGCGGGTCGTTTAACGAAACTACCGCCGTTTTTCCTGAGGCGAGCTGAAATCGCCCCGGCGTAATTTGCTGACCTATCCGGTCCGGATAAGCCAATGTCAACAGCCTACCTAATGGGGCCAAGTCGATCCGATTCAATGCAGCATGCGCCTGTTTGGCGAGCCGCCTGGCTTCCTGCGCCCATACAGGGAACTGCTTGGGTTGATCAAAGCGCTGACTAAGTGCTTTTTGAAAAGAGCGATCATTGCTTTCACAGCTTTCAAGCAATGCGGCCAAGCCACACGCCAGGGGGGTGGCCTCTAGCGCTTCCGAGCGCTCCATCATGACGGCAAGGCGTGGCGATAGAGGCCAGCGCGCGCAGCGCCGACCTAACAATGTGAGCTTATGTTGCTCATCCAACAACCCCAGCTGGACAAGCAGTGCCTGACCACTCTGCCACGCCCCTTTAGGCGGAGCTGAAACCCAGCAAAGCTTATCGGGTGAATCCACGCCCCAGCGTGCCAGTTCAAGCACAGTGCTCGACAAATCCGCCTGGAAAATTTCGGGTTCGCCGTGAGCGACCAACGGCTGCTCTTGAGACCATAAACGAAAACAGACACCCGGGCACTGGCGCCCCGCCCGCCCACGGCGCTGGTCTGCACTGGCACGATTAACGCGCCGGGTGGTTAAGCGCGTTAATCCTGTACGAGGTTGAAATAAAGGCACACGCTCAAGCCCCGCATCAATAACCACATTCACACCATCCACCGTTATGCTTGACTCCGTAATAGCGGTAGACACAATAACGCGGCGCTGCGAATTCTCTGCTACTAGCGCAGCCCGCTGCTCGGCAATGGTCATTCGGCCATGTAATGCGCTTACCGCTATGTCCGGCAGAGATTGGCGAAGGGCTTGAATCAGGCGCTCTATCTCGGACACGCCGGGGAGAATGACCAGTAAATCACGAGCATTTGAATCGCCTAGGGCCTCTTCCACGACTCTAAGCGCCGTCTGCTCGATTTTTTCGTTTGCCTGAGCGGGTCGATAATAGGTAGCGACCGGGTATTGACGCCCTTCACTAACAATTAGCGGCGTATGCTCGCCTATTACCTGCCGTAATGCATTCACATCAAGCGTTGCTGACATTACCAGCAGGCGTAAGTCATCACGTACACTAGCTTGAACATCCAGCGCGAACGCCAGCCCCACATCCGCTTCTAAGCTGCGCTCATGAAACTCATCAAAAATGATGCCCGACACGCCCTCCAGCAGCGGATCTTCTTGCAGCATTCGCAGCAAAACACCCTGCGTAATAACTTCTAGCCGAGTATTTGAGCCAGTACAGCTCTCCCCGCGCATCCGGTAACCAACCGTTTGACCTACCGTTTCACCTAGCGCTTGCGCCATAAAACTTGCCGCTAATCGAGCGGCTACGCGACGCGGTTCAAGCAATAATATTTTTTGTCCAGCCGCCCACTCACTGGTCAAGAGCATCAGAGGAACACGCGTAGTCTTTCCCGCGCCCGGCTGCGCCATGAGAATTAGTCGGTTATGATTTTCAAGGCCCGCTTGTATGGCCTCCAGATGCTCCTCGATGGGCAATGCATTCATAACATCAATTCGCTGCAGAAGATGCTTGGGAAGAAGCTAGCAGGGAGATACCACATCCTTTCAAAATAACGTGTTCCAGAAACTGGGTAATTGAGGCGAGGTCTTCCTCATTCAAGGCATCGCGCCCTAGCACCCGGGTTATCTGAGCACTATATTCAGTGTAATGCTGAGTCGCCGACCAGATTAAAAAAATCAGCCAGCGTGGATCTACATCATCCATTTTCCCCTGCAGGGACCACTGTCGAATAATCGCTGCACGAGATGCCACCCAATCACGCAGCTCACCGGCGAGATACTCATCCAGGAAAGGCGCCCCGGCTAATATTTCTGCCGCAAACAATTTTGAACCATCAGGGTAGCGCTGCCCCAGCACTATTTTAGTGCGAATAAAATCGCTAAGCACTTCACCGGGATCGCTCTCCGGCGTTATGTTCTCAAGAACGGCATTCCAGCGCCGCATCATACGATTGAGCAATCGAACATAGAGCGCCTGCTTGCTGCCCATATAATACAGAATGTTAGCTTTGGGCAGCTCCGCCTTATCAGCAATGGCTTGCAAGCTAGCCCCACGATAGCCATGCACTGAGAATATTTGTTCGGCAGCATTTAGAATTCGCTGCTCTATTCGCTCACGGTTTGCACTTTCGTTTGGTGCGGTTTCGACTGTCATTGATAGACTTCCTGGAAAACTTGGTTGCAAACGCTTTAGAAGGCGCATAAGCATCGCTTATTGCACAAAAATCCTGCATTTTTAATTACTTTGCCCCATATCAGTGCGTCCAGTAAATACTTGCAAGACACGCTATTTTGTCTCAAGCTCAAACCATATTGACCGATCGGTCAGAACAATCACAATGGAGTTTGGTATGGCTATTATTGAGTTTCTTCTCAATGGCGTTCCCAAACAGTGCACCGTATCGCCAGATACCAGTATTTTAACGCTATTGCGTGAGCATTTGGGGACCACAGGCACCAAAGAAGGCTGTGCCTCAGGCGATTGCGGGGCATGCACCGTTGCCATTGGTGACTTAGCTGATACTCCGCGCGCTTACACAAGCGCCAATGCATGTATCACGCCAGCCCACCAACTGCAGGGCAAAGCGCTTGTCACTATTGAAGGATTGGCTGCTGAAGGCCAATTACACCCAGCGCAAGCGGCCATGATTGAATGCCACGGAAGCCAATGCGGCTTTTGTACCCCAGGCGTTGTCATGTCTCTGTTTACGCTTTACGAATCGCCCGACAAAGACACTTTATCGTTAACACCTGAGCAGCTTGAGGAAAGCTTGGGTGGTAATTTATGCCGCTGTACAGGGTATCGCCCGATTCGTGATGCAGCACTTCAAATGCACACTCATTCTTACGAGCGGCCAAGCTGGTATAATGCCACCTCACCCAAAGCTTCGTCTTCTAGTACAAACACTCAAAATTCCAACGAATGTTTTTTCGTTCAGCCGACATCGCTTGCAGATTTAACGGCGGCTCGCCTGCGATTTCCAGATGCTCGCCTTGTGGCTGGTGGAACGGACCTATGGCTAGAAAGCACACAGCGCTTAACACCTCTTGATCAGCTAATCGACGTTACACACGTTAAAGAACTGCTGACCCTTAAAGCGGATGAATTTAATAATCAATCTGGTTGGTGGGTGGGTGCAGCAGTCACCTATACCCAGCTTGAGCCATTATTAAATAGCCACTTTCCCGCCTTTCGCCACTTGCTACAGCGCCTGGGCTCCCAGCAGATTCGTAACCGTGGCACGCTGGGCGGAAATATCGCAAACGCCTCCCCTATCGGAGACACCCCGCCCGTGTTGCTAGCCCTAGGCGCATGGGTTGAGCTGGCTAGTACATCAGGCACTCGCTGCCTACCGTTGGATCATTTTTTTAGGGGATATAAAAAAACCGCCCTGGCGGCGGATGAAATTCTGTCACGCATATTTATTCCCAAACCTCCAAATACCCATGCATTACGCGCCTGGAAATTGTCTAAGCGGCGAGAGGACGATATTTCAGCCGTGTTAGGTGCTTTCAGCTACCGCCTGGAAAAAGATACCCTGCACGATGTACGCATTGCTTTCGGCGGCATGGACGCCATACCCAAGCGCGCGCTGGCAATGGAAAAAAAACTGGAGGGTCAAAAGGTTACAGTAGACACCTTTCGTGCAGCACAGGCGGCTATCGCCCAGGATTTTACTCCGATGAGCGACGTTCGAGGCAGCGATGTTTATCGCCAACAGGCAGCAGCCAACTTGATTGAACGGCTTTACTTAACGCTTTCAACGCCGGATCAGGAGGTGATGCTGCATGCGTACGCTCACTAGACTCGATAAAGACAGCCAACGCGCCCGCCAAGAGCTTAAAGATCAAATCCAAGGCGATGGCCCACTCGCTTGCCATACGGTAAAAAGCAGCGGAGCACGCCAGGCCGGCCAATCCAGCATTCATGAAAGTGCTGAGAAACACGTTACCGGCAAAGCAGCTTATATTGATGATTTAAAAACGCCGTCTGATGCACTGCATGTAGCGTTAGGCCTGTCGCCGGTAGCACACGGTAGACTAACCGAGCTAAATCTTGACGCCGTGAAGCAAGCTTCGGGTGTTATCGATGTCATTACGTTTCATGATGTGCCGGGCGATACTGATATTGGGCCGGTTTTCCCTGGCGACCCTATCTTCGTTGATCAGGAAATTAGCTATGCCGGTCAGTGCCTGTTTGCTGTAGCGGCTACCTCTCTAGATTCAGCCCGCCGCGCGGTAAAACTTGCAAGCATTGAAATTGCCGAACAGCCTGCAAGCCTTGACCCCGTGACTGCCACTCAGCGTGAAGAATTCGTGCGTCCCTCTCATGTGCAGGAACGTGGCGATTGGCAGCAAACCTTACGCAAAGCCACTTATACTGTCGAAAGCGAGCTGTCCGTCGGCGGGCAGGAGCACTTTTATTTAGAGGGACAGGCATGTGTAGTGCTGCCGACCGAAGATGAAGGCGTGATTGTTCATACCTCCAACCAGCACCCCAGTGAAACGCAGAAACTTGTTGCTGAAGTGCTCGGTATTCCGCTTCATGCCGTCACGGTAGAAGTCCGTCGTATGGGCGGCGGGTTCGGTGGCAAAGAGACCCAGGCATCCTCCTGGGCCTGTATTGCCGCCATTATTGCTCGCCGTACAGGTAAAGCAACACGTCTTCGTCTGCCGCGCAGTGAAGATATGCGCGTTACCGGCAAACGCCATCCCTTTCATAACCGCTATAAGCTGGCCATTGATCAACAGGGCATTATTCAGGGCGGTGAAATAAGTGTTATCGGCGACTGCGGCTACTCACCTGATCTTTCTGATGCGATTGTTGATCGCGCCATGTTCCATACGGATAACGCCTATTCGTTAGGCGATGCCAGAGTGGTTGGCCATCGCGCTAAGACACATACTGCTTCCAATACGGCCTTTCGTGGCTTTGGCGGCCCTCAAGGCATGATGATTATTGAGGCGGCCATGGACGATATTGCCCGCCAGGTGGGTGAGGATCCACTGACTATACGTAAGCGAAACTTTTATCGTGATGGGCGAGACACAACTCACTACGGACAGCATGTCGATCAACGCCAGCTACTGCACACGCTTGTTGAAGCACTCGAAGCAGACAGCGCTTACTGGGCACGTCGTAAAGCCATTAAAACGTTTAATGCCAAAAGCCCCGTCATTAAGAAAGGTCTTGCGCTTACTCCCGTCAAATTTGGCATTTCGTTTACCGCACAACATCTTAATCAGGCCGGTGCGCTGCTACATGTCTATACCGACGGAAGCGTCATGATCAATCATGGCGGTACCGAAATGGGCCAAGGGCTACATACCAAAATCTGTCAGGTTGTTGCTCGCGAATTGGGTCTGAGCCTTGAGCAGGTGCGTATAACGGCAACCCGCACGGATAAAGTCCCCAATACCTCTCCCACTGCCGCTTCCAGCGGTGCCGACCTAAACGGCATGGCTGCTCGGGACGCGGCCAGTAATTTACGTGAACGGCTATTCGATTTTGCAGCCTCACATTTTACAGCGGGCTTGGATCGAGAAGGAATGCGCCTTGAAGATGGCATGCTGGTTTCAGGCAGTAACGAAAGCGAGCAGCGAATTCCCTGGGGCGAGTTGATTCAAACCGCCTATCTCAATCGTATTTCGCTTTCAGAAAAAGGCTTTTATGCCACGCCCCTGATCCACTACGACCGCGCGACCGGACAAGGGCGACCCTTTTATTACTACGCGTTTGGCGCAGCGGTATCCGAGGTCAGTGTTGATATGCTGACCGGGGAATACCAGGTTGATCGGGTTGATATACTGCATGATGTAGGTACGTCGTTAAATCCCGCCATCGATATTGGCCAAGTGGAAGGCGGCTTTATTCAGGGGATGGGCTGGCTTACCAGTGAAGAGCTTAAATGGAACGCTAAAGGGGTACTGGTAAGTGATGGCCCAGCCACTTACAAAATTCCGACCTTTGGCGACTTACCGCCTGTCTTTAATGTAGCGCTAATGGAAGGCCACCCGAACTCCATGGCAAGCCTTTATCGCTCTAAAGCGGTGGGCGAGCCTCCGCTTATGCTGGGCATTAGCGTATGGTCGGCATTACGGGATGCCCTTTCAAGCTTGACCAACTACGCTACTTCACCGCGCCTGGATACACCGGCAACGCCCGAACGCGTTATGCTGGCAGCCAACGCCATCAGGGAGAAAACCCTGTGACAGCCCCCATGGCATGGCATGCCGCGATTGACTGCTTACAGCGCGCAGGCACGCCTCATGTATTGGCAACCCAAGTCACTAGCGCTGGCTCTACTCCCAGGGAGCCGGGCGCGCACATGGTTATTACTCTGGATGCTATTTTCGATACGCTAGGCGGCGGCACCTTTGAGTGGCAAACCATTCAAGCTGCTCGCGACTATTTACAGCAGCAGCGCTATGGATTTCATTTGGAAGCTTTTTCGCTAGGCGGGCGAAGCGGGCAATGCTGCGGAGGGTTCGTCAATATATTGCTTGAGGTCTTTCCTGGTGCCGAAGCTAACATCGCGATATTTGGAGCAGGTCACGTTGGGCAGGAAATTGTAAAGTTAAGTGCGCCATTACCCTGGCGGCTGACCTTACATGACAGCCGCACCGAGATATTGAGCGAGTTACATCAACAGCCGCGCTTAACCTGCCATGCCCTGCGGGATGTCAGTCGCAATGTAGCTCAACTGCCACCTCACACTCACGTGCTAATACTTACCCATAGTCATGATGAAGATTATGCTCTGATTGCTGAGCTTATCCAACGTGACGATTTAGCCTCCATTGGACTCATTGGCTCTGATAGCAAATGGGCAAGCTTTTCAGGGCGACTGATACGTGCAGGCTATACTGCGGAGAAAATTCAACGGGTTCGTTGCCCCATCGGCCGCCACATTGGCCATAAGCCAAGTAATAAAACCCCTTATGCGATCGCCTTAAGCGTTGTATCTGAACTTCTTTGTTTAACTGACATTCCTCCTGCTCAGGAAACCCGCGGTTTACCTAGCCAGGCACTGCGCCCCGTTTTTAATGTTCCCCCTACTACCATGAGTTAATATGACCTCCTCTACCAATACGCTTATTCGTGCCGAACTGGTGAGCTTTGCCCGCAACCCCGGTGAGGGTGACAAGCCAAGCCCAGGCAGTTTGGAGCACTACGGCGATGGATTACTCTGGTTACAAGGCCAGCATATTCATGCCGTAGGTCATTTTAGTGAACTAGCGCCCTCACTACCCGAAGGCAGCGAAGTGCTGGATTATCGCGGCAAGTTGATCATGCCAGGCTTTATCGATACCCACGTGCATTATGTGCAGCTAGACGTTATGGCCTCGTATGGTCGGCAACTACTTGATTGGTTGAACGACTATACCTTTCCCGAAGAGTGCCGCTTTGCTAACCATGCTCATGCAGAAGCACTCTCCAACGCTTTTTTAGACGAAATGCTGCGGGCAGGTACCACCACGGCACAGGTATTTGGCTCAAGCCACCCTGGATCCATGGATGCTTTCTTTTCCGCCTGCAATAAGCGTCAGCTACGCATGCTGGCCGGCAAAGTACTGATGGATCGTAACGCGCCTGAAGGTTTGTTGGACGGTGCGTCGGGCATTGCCGATACCGAGCGGCTAATTGAGGATTGGCATAACTCTCAGCGACTTGGCTATAGCGTAACGCCTCGTTTTGCGCCGACCTCCACGAAAACCCAAATGGATGCAGCAGGCGCATTGCTTCGTAATGACCCGACTCTTTGGCTACAAACCCACTTAGCGGAAAACAGCGGTGAACTGGATTGGGTTGCCGAACTTTTCCCCGGTAACCAGGATTACTTATCCGTATATGAAGAAGCTGGGTTAGTAGGACCACGCAGTACGTTCGCCCATGGAATACACTTGGATAATGGCATGCGTACGCGTTTAGCAGAACGAGGCGCAAATATTGCCTTCTGCCCAAGCTCCAACCTTTTTTTAGGCAGCGGACTGTTTGACCGTTATGCCGCACAAGAAACCGGCATGGCATTTAGTTACGCCAGCGATATCGGTGCGGGAACCGATCTTTCAGGATTTGATACGCTTAAAAGTGCTTACCAGGTTGGCCAGCTAAGCGGGCAACCTCTCACTGCTTGGCAGGGCTTTTATGGCCTTACCCATGGCAATGCTAAAACACTCGCTTTGGACAGTCACATTGGTCAGTTAGCGCCGTCTTTTGAGGCTGATTTCGTGGTCATTGACCCCAACGCCACACCGCTTCTCAAACGAAGAATTCAGCGCTGCTCTACTCTGGGTGAACGTTTATTTGCCCTGATGATACTGGCTGACGACCGAGCCATTTATGAAACCTGGGCCGCAGGTAAGTGCCAACATCAGCGCGATCAGAGCTGATGATTTAGTTGTGCCTCTGAGGATGAGGAGTGAATTAGGTTAAGGTCTATGCACTCACTCTTTCTGCTTATTAATTCTGCTTGCTAAGAAAATCCCCAGCTTTTATAAGACTGGGGATTTTTTAAATACGTGTG
>NZ_JBQSWC010000010.1:0-131917 GCF_052376775.1 Halomonas sp. AOP43-A1-21
AAGCTGCTGCTCCAACCAAGTCAGTGCGTCCGTGATATACTTAGGAGCCACGACCGGCTCATCCGAAGAGATCATTTCAAAAATACTAGCAGCGAATTCACCTTTATCGAACGAACCGTGCATAAGCGCATGAAGTGCAACCAGCAGTTCTGGAGTGCTTTCGGCTTTAGCAACCCTTTTTGACACCGAGCCTAGTGCCCCCTTCGGTGCTTCAATCTCTTCACCATCCTCATCGAGTTTTTCATCCATCAGGTTCTTAAACCAATGCAAATTCGTCAGGACTAGTGAATCCTCAAACGTGCTGGGCCAGCTGCCATCAGCTTCTTCTACAGGTAATTGCCAAGCGAAACGCACAAGGCAATCTGCGACCTCACTCCATACTAATTGAGCTTCAGTCGGGTTCTTAAAATCATTCAATTGTTCCAGTTTCGGATGCCATTCACGAAGAGTTTGGTTACCGCAGTGAAGCCCACCTTGCCCCGTGTTCGCAACAGCCATGAGCCTTTTGCTAGGCTCTCCATTTTTCTTGGGCTTACCTTCTTTTTCTTTAGAGGGATCGATGTCAGTAATGATGACCGTAGGAATACGGAGTTTCTCGACGAGTGGCTTGAGTCGGTGAGCATGGCTCCCCCCAATATCCAAAAAGGAAACATATCTGCTCCTCAATGCCTTAAAGTCTCGCTCAATAAAGAGCGGCACAAGCATTCGCTCTGCACTACCCTCAACGAAAACAGCTGCGTTGGCGAACAACAGATCCGTGTGCTGAACACGGAAGTAGCGTTCCGCGAATTGACGGGTCTTTTTGTCATCACCAAAGACCTGTCCAAGATTGACCACTTCGGTCGCTGGAAATGAATTCGTAGCACTCTTGGCTATGCGACGTACATACCTGAGTCGGTCGAAGTTCTCTGAATGAGCAAGATGGCTAGAATGCGTACTAATGAGCAGCTGGCTTTTAAGGCCGGACACGCTCTTCAAAGGGCTGATAAGTTTGTGCGCTTTATCGGGAAAGATGCGCTGCACCTGAACGTGAAGATGCGCTTCAGGCTCCTCAATCATCACCAAGTGAATGGGTTCAGGAGAACCTTTTTCAGGCTGGAGGCGAGCAGCTTTAAAGGAAACTAGCTGGTAGCTAAGGGACTGGAGATTCTGGTAACCGAGCCCAATAGAGTGTTCAGGTAGGAGCTCTTCTAGTGAATCCTTTTGCATACTGTACTGGACAGCTGTTCCATGATCGAGCAGATCCGCCGTCTGAATGCGAGTTCGAAAGCGAATCTCTTGGGGATCATGTAAGCCCGGATAGCCAAGCTCCCTCACTTCCTCAACTGAATCGGCGATGGCGTCATGAATCTTCTCATCCAAATCTCTCTGTGCCTCAGCTACGGCTTGGATAAGATCCGCACGGTGACCGTGTCCAGTGCTGGAAACGTTTAAGTGCTGCTGGGCAAATTTGAGAAGTTGATTTGAAAACATTCCGACTCGGTGCGGACCCGAAACAGACCTAGACCCTGCTTCTTCACTTCCAAGTCCACGCTGGGCAGCTACAAAGTCAACGCGTATGAGTCTAGATAGGTGCTTACGCTCAATTGGATTGGCATCTTCAGAGAGTGTCTGAGTAGCATAAGTCGCAGGACTCGTCACTGGGTTATTATCTGCACTTAGCTTGTATACGCGAACATGGCCAAGCTTAGATGGCTCACGTAACCAAAAATCGAGCAGGTCAATTGGCCATGCTAGCGAGTCCGCCCCCATGTCCTTTACCGGTAAACGCGCATTGTTATAAGCCCATGCCAGTTGCTTTAGATCATCTATGCTTGCGGCTGGCTCCAACCGCAGACGAACACCGACAGCCCCTCCTTTCCAACTGAGCTTGGAAAGGAATGGTGCGACGTAGTGGTACATACCGGGCTCCGCATCAAACCAGAGATCCAATGTTGGCATGGCCGCAAGAATTATCTGGAGCTGCTTTTCCCACAGCCCTTCGGCGCCAGCTACTGTTAATGGATCTTCGGTCAGCGCCTCCCAATTTCTACCTAGAGCTCGCAGTTCTGGCCATTGCGAGATACTGATATCGAATGCGCCAAAAGAAGACTGATCCGCAAGAAAATGGCGGATGGCGGCTAAAACCGAGGTTTTACCACTATTGTTTGCGCCAACTAAGATGGTTGTTTTTTTGTCAACTTCTAGCCGAATTTTGCCCAGCCGACGAAACTGGCAGAGTTCTATAAACCGAAGCGATATATCTCCGGACGAAAGAGAATCTGGTTTTTTTTCTGCCATTAAAGCGCCTCGCAAACGAAATGTAGGATGCGCACCCAGACAGCACATAGGGCGCCCCCAAAAGCTAATGTTGTTATGTTAGTAACGTGCTTATATATATACGACTCGACCGAGAGCCGAGAGGAATCTAGGTTCGATAACAATTGTTACCGACCGTCGTCTATAGTCGGCCACTGAAATTTATTAATAGTCCGCTTTGGGTCGAAAGATGTCATTTATCAATTGACTCATAAGATCCTATCCCGCCCCCATCGACTCAGCTGATTGCTCATAACTCCAAGTAACACTCTGAATCTTACCCAGCGAAAAAAATACTGTATGCCCTTTAAAAAAGGCGATAAGTCATGCTTTCAGAAACGCTGAATAAGTCGTCTACCGGCACGTCTTTGCATGAAAAGTAGTGGCGTGGCAGATAGCCGCGTTCGCGGGGGGCAACCGTCCGTAGAGCCGGCCAGCAGAATGCCGTTGGCCTGCCCTTGTATGAGCTGCTTGGTAGGGTGAACCGTTGGCAAGCATTCTGCATCGTGTGTTCCCTGCGGAGTTTTTCGCTCTAATATCCTGAGACTAGCAGTTAACTTAGATTAATCCCATCGCGGCGGATTAGTTTTTTAATCGGTAGCGCTGGCGTTGCAGTGGCCTTTTCTCCTCGTCGCTGGATCATCGTTACGGTGTGGTAAACGCAGTCGCCTGAAAGCTCGAACGTGTGATCACACCCTGGTGCCACGAAGCAAGCGGTCGATAGATCTCCTGCCACGCTACCTCCGGCAATCTGAAAGCGAGGTAATCCAACGCCACTGCGACAGCGATTTCACCAAGATTAATGGCGTCCACAGGTGCTTCACCAAGCTCTCGGTTCAATTGTTCGAGCAGCCGCTGAACGGCCCGCGAACGCCGTTGGCCCAGCACGCTATTGTCGACCTCATTGCCGGTGTGCTTTCTGGCAATCACCATCGTAAAAGCCGCTTCCATGAGGTTTTGCCCCAACCCCGCCAAGTGCATCACCTCGCTCAAGCGAGACGTTGGCAACACGGGCTTCTCCGGATAAGCGCTATCCAGGTAAACAGCAATCAGCATTGATTCGCTGAGCGTAGTGCCTTCCTCGGTGACTAGCGCAGGAATACGCCCGGCAGGGTTGGCCTTGAGTAGTGCGGGGTCGTCTACCCAGGGGTCACACCATTTCAGCGTAACGGCTTTGCTCAGGCCTTTTTCTAGTAGCACGATGCGCACCAGGCGCGCGTAGGGCGATGTAACGTTTAGGTAGAGTTCCATTATTATCTCCTGTTTTGAGCAGTAAGCGCCGCGTTGCGCTGCTGCAAAGCACGACTAAGCAGTACCAGCAAAAAGCCTGCGACGAGCATGAGGCCGCTGATGGCGAACAGCGGCGAGTAAGTGCCCCAAACGCCATAGAGTGCCGACATGGCATAGCCAGCCACTGCCTGGGCAGCAGCAAAAGCGGCGGTGGCTTGCCCCCAGATTTTCTTGTGCGCGGTTGGCCCTACCAACTCAGCAAGGCGGCCCGAGGTGAGTGCGACAATGCCGGGAATCATCGCCCCTACCATAAAAGAGGAAACCGATTGGCTGATCAGTGCTAGCGAGAACACCGGCAGCAGAACAGCGGCAGCCTTCGCTACAAAAGCAATCGCCAAACCATAATGCCAACCTGCTCGCTGCGCCAGGGCGCCGACCATTAGCGGCCCGCACACCGCCCCTAAGCCAAAGATGCCCCACTGAAATGAAGCGGCCTGGTTACCTAATGCGTTTTCCCTGGCGAGATAATCCACCCAGAACACGGTATGGGGCACAAACCCAACCGCATCCAGGGCATACGCACTAATGACCAGCCACACGACGACCTTTACCCCCGAATACTCCCTGGATTTATTGGCCGTTGGGCTGGCCGTGGCAGGTAACGCCAGCCGAGTGATGCTGTGATTGCATAAAAGCCCCGCCATAATGCAGAGCAGCCCCAACGCGCCCCACGTAAACGCGAGACTTAATTCAAGCAGCAATGGCACGATGAAGGCTGAAAGCAGTGCGCCCAGGCCAATCCCCGTAAACACCATGGCACCGACACGGGTTCGTCTTTCTGTGGGCGTGGCCGCCAACGCCAGCGAAGGGCCAACCACCATTAAGATGGCGCCCGCAATGCCCGACACCAGGCGCCAGAAGAAGAACCAGGTGAAACCGCCCTCCCCAGCGCAAAGCACAAAGCTTAAAGCGATACCTGCGAAGCTTGCCGCCATTACGCAGCGCGTAGAAAAGCGCTCACTCAGGGCGTGGGCGACAAGCGCACCGATAAAGTAGCCCAGCAGGTTGGCGGCCCCCAGGTAGGCGCCCTGGCTTGCGGTAAACCAACCCTCCTGAATAATCGCTGGTAATAGCGGCGTGTAGGCAAAGCGAGCAATGCCGATCCCCGCCAGGGTCGCCATTATGCCGGTCATCAGGGCGGGCAAATCGTGGGAAGTAAATTTTCGGCTCATCAGGTTGTGTCCTTTTTGTGCCGCCTTTCAGGCAAGGTGGGCAGCGCGGTAGTACACAGCCAGACTACGGATGAGGAGTTATTCCTAGAAACGATTTGTTTTGATAGCTACTATTTTTTTTGAGATAACGCTGGCTTGGCAGAAAGGTGAGTATGCAGCTTAAATCATTACGACTATTTATGGCGGTGGCCGAGACAGGCAGTTTCGTGGCAGCGGCAAAACGCTTGCACACGGTGCAATCCAACGTGACAACTCACATCAAGAAACTTGAGGAGGAGTTAGGCGTACAGCTTATTCATCGTGCGGGACGTGTTCGCCCTACAAGCGCTGGTTTGGCGCTGGTGGAGTACGCTGAGCGCATGTTGACTGCCCATGATGAAGCGGTATCGCTGTTCAAGGGTCAGGAGAAGGCGTGTGGGCGGCTACGGATAGGCGCCATGGAGACCACAACGGCATTGCGCCTTCCCCCAATACTAGCGGCGTATCACGCAGCGCAGCCTGATGTTGATATCCAGCTCAAGACCGGGCCAACGGCTGAGCTGGTCGAGCTGCTGCTAAACGGGCAGGTAGACTGTGCCTTCGTGGCTGGGCGGCTTGAGCATAGCCGCTCCCACGTGCTTAAAGCATTTAGCGAGGAACTTGTGTTAGTGGGTTCGATGCCCATGACGACGATGCCCTCTTCACAAGCGCTGCTGGCGTCTGCCTTCATGGCGTTTCGCCAAGGGTGCAGCTACCGCCAGCGTATCGAGCTATTGCTGGCGTCCTATGGTGTCAATGCGGGCCGGATATTCGAGTTCGGCTCGCTGGATGCGATGTTGGGCTGTGTCGCTGCTGGGATGGGCTACACGGTGCTACCGCGTGGAACGGTAGACGCTCACAAGCACCGGTTCGGGATTCACACGCTGGCTCTGCCCGCTTCTATTGCCCACATTGATACCTATTTTGTCGCCCCCGAACCGGCAACCTGGACACCGGCCCTGGCAAGCTTTGCGGATATGTTGTGTGACGCAGTGGTGGTGGATGAACTTAATCTTACTGCGTCGTAATGTGGATAGCGGTCTGATTAGTGACGTTGACCAACAACTTCCAGGCGTGGTTCAGGCCTTTTTCACAAAATGAGCGGTTACCATCATGTCGCCAACGCCGTCGACCTTGCAGTCCAGTTGATGATCCTTGCTGTCTTTGAGCCGCTTGATAACGGCTTTGGTGCCTACCTTGAGTACCAGCGAGCTGCCTTTGACTTTGAGGTCTTTGATCATCGTTACCTTATCGCCTTCCGCTAACAGCGTGCCGTTGGCATCGTTGACCGTCACAGCGTCTTCCGACTCTGTTTCAGAAGGGTTCCATTCGTGGGCGCACTCGGGGCAAATGAACAGGCTTTGATCCTGATAGACGAATTCGGATTGGCAGTTTGGGCAAGGTGGGCACGACATGAATGATGACTTCTGTGGCTTGGTTTAGGCTGCTTATGATACTGAGCCAGTATGACCTTGGCGAATATTGCGGGACTGGGCTGTGGGAAACTAACGCCAGCCTTTGTGAGGACGCTGACCGGGAGGATGTTCAGGCTTCGGTTCTTCTATTCTCTTCTCTTTCTTGAGCAAGCGAGGGCCAGCGCTCTCACGGCCATAGGCGGATACGATAAGCGCGGCGTCAGCTCATAGCGCTCGCAGGCGTTGGCCGTATCTCAACATTCAGTGTGCTGCTCCGGGTGGTGCCAGTAATGCCTGTCCCCTCCCCGGAACAAACCTGGGTTAAAAAGTCATTCAAACATGTATTCCGGCGCCGGTGGTTGCACCGTGCTGCGGTAGTTCGACCCGGACGCGCAGAGCAATCACGAGTGCGGCGAGCAACATCACCGCGCCTGCGGTAATGAAAACGCCGGTGACGCCACTAAAGCCGAAAACAAGGCCACCCAATGCAGCGCCGGTGGCGATGGATGATTGCACCGCCGCGACGACCATTCCACCGGCGGTCTCCGCTTGATCGGGCACGGCGCGCGCAACCCAGTTGGACCAAGCCACCGGTACACCGCCGAAGGCCATGCCCCACAGCGCGACCAGGAGCATCAGCGCGGTTCCCTGGACGGGTAGCAAGATCATGCCGAACGCTGCCACACCTACCAGTGCCGGCATCAGCACCAAGGTCGCGCGCAGGCTACGTTCCATCAGCCAGCCGGCCAGCAGCGTACCGACGAAGTTGGCGAAACCGAACCCCAGAAGCATCAGCGCCAAACCGTCGACATCAATGTCACCCACGCTTTCAAGCGCCGGTCGAATATAGGTAAACAAGGCATATTGGCCCGTATGGGCAAGTACGCAGCCCATCATGCCAATCGCAATACCCGGGCGGCGGAGCAGTTCAAGCACCGATGCGGTATGCGTCATTTTGCGCGGCGCCATACGCGGTAGCGTGCACCATTGAAAGACCAGCGTAATCCCGCCAACAGCTGCAGCGGCGATAAAGGCACTGCGCCAGCCATAGAGCCCACCCAGGTAGCTCCCCAGTGGCACGGACACCACCGTTCCGATCGCGATGCCGCTGAAGATGATGGAGAGTGCTCGCGGCACCAAATTGGCGGGCACTAGCCGCATGGCCACGGCTGCCGCCATGCTCCAGAAGCCCCCCAACGCGATGCCTAATAGAATGCGCATCACCAGCAGCACGGTCAGGTTGGAGGAAAGCGCCACGAGCAGGTTGGAGGCGATCATTAGGATGGTAAACGCCAGCAAGACCACGCGCCGATCGAAACTGCGCGTTAACCTGGGCACCAGCAGCCCGGCAAACAGAGCCATCACCGCCGTCACCGTCACCGCTTGACCCGCGAGTGCCTCCGACACGCCGAGGTCTGTTGCCATCGGCGTCAACAGACTGGCGGGTAAGTACTCCGCCGTCAGCAACCCGAACACGCCCATTGCTAGTGAAAACACCGCCATCCACGCCGGTGCAGCAGGTTCACTGCTGGCCGCACCGCCTGTATCGGCCATTTTTCCAGCATCAAAAACGTCATTACTCATTTCGAAACTTCTCTAGAAACTTTTGAAGCTGAAAGTCTAGAGCTGTAAACCTGGATGATCTATGATCATAAATCTCATTTTTTTGATCGAAACGCCTAAAATGACCAATAAAGATAAATTTGCCCTGTCATCTGATCTCATCAGCGAACTGCTGACCGGCATGCGCCTGCGTGGCGTCCAATACCGCCGCATTCAGACAGGCCCATCTTTCGGTTTAGGCTTCGAAGACAAGCCAGGACACGCTTACTTCCACTTTCTGGCGGTTGGTACTGCCTTTTTACGTACAGATGATGGTGAGTTGCATGAACTGTCCGCTGGAAGCGCTGTGTTTATACCTCAAGGGGGGAGGCATCAGCTTCTATCGGATGCGAAGGTTTCATTTCAGAGCATCGACACATTCGATGCTGCGCCCCTTGGCGAAGCCGTCAGCGGGGTAGACACATGCCCCAGTACTCACCCGACACCCAGTGCCGTCATTTTCTACGGTTGCATGGAGTTCGATCTAGGCGGCATGCAGGGGCTTGGTAAATTGATGCCAACCGTCATGGTGGCTGACACGCTGGGGGATCGCTACCCTGGCTTGCTGCCTATGCTTGATTCAATGAAACGGGAAATCTGCGCCGGTCGTATCGGTTTCGCGGGTATTCTGGCTCGGCTCGCGGAGGTTGCGGCAGCCATGATGGTGCGCGGCTGGATCGAGTCCGGCTGTGAAAACGCCTCTGGTCTCGTTGCGGCATTGCGTGACCCACGTCTTGCTCGTGCCATACTGGCGCTGCACCGCCAGCCTGGCCGTGAATGGACAGTGGCAGAGTTGGCTGCGGAGTCGCATGTCTCTCGCTCAGTTTTCGCACAACGCTTTCAAACCACCATCGGAGTGCCACCCCTACGCTATGCAACGGAACTGCGGATGCGTCTTGCCAATCAATGGCTCACTCAAGAAAGAGTATCTATCGACGTGGTCGCCCAACGACTCGGCTATACGTCTCAAGCGGCATTCAGTCGTGCTTTCAAGCGCGTCATCGGCAAGCCTCCTGGGGCCAGTCGGCAAATGCATTCATGATAATGAGAATGCGCTTGTCGCTAACTAGCTGGCCTGCCACCACTGCACTATTTGCGGTTCAAGCTGACCAGTGGGCGGCAGTTGCCCGTTTCGCGCGAAATCTGCCCATAGCTCGCGCAGGCGTTGGCCGTGCTCAAGCAGATCGGTTTGTTCCACGTCTTTAACGATATCGGCATATTGCCAGCTGGCGGGCTCGCCCAACAGTAGCGGAAGCTCAATGGTATGGGAGGCGCCAAACGGATAGTGGCCCTTGCCCCAATCCAGCCGATAAACGTAAGCGTTGCCACCGGCTTTCGCGTGGCGGCGGGCAAACATGAGGGCATCGCGCTTGTATATTTTGCGCGTGGTGGCAGCCACCATCGCCCTGGTGGCCCGCTCACCTATTAATGGAAACTGGCGTAGCCGCGAAAGGTTGCGAGACATCACTAGAAACAGCGCGGTTTCCTCTAAGGTGTAGCCAATAAAAATGTCGAATTTCGGCGCAGCGCGGCGCCAGGCAGCGTCTACCTCGGCCTCAATGGGCAGCGGGTAGTGGCCGTACTGGGTGCCAAACGGCATGGCGGATCTCAGCCCAAACCCTTGGGCGGCTTTAACCACCTGCTCTTGTGCGCACAGAACCTCTTCCAAGGGCGTATCGTCTTTTACATCAGCGGCCTTTCGGCTCATCTTGCCGTGCATCTTCGCCCGGTTGCGGCTGATGCCTAGCGGCGCGCTCTGGATGATGGCGCGCTGAAAAAGCCCATCAATGCCCTCGGCAATCATTAGATGGGCCGCCGCATCGCCTCCGGCGGAATGCCCAAACAGAGTAACGTTGTTAGGGTCGCCGCCCATGGCCGCAATGTTGGTGTTGACCCAGCGCAGCGCCGAAATGAGATCGAGCAGGCCCAGGTTTGCCGGGCGATTGGCATAGCCGCCCAGAAAACCCAGCAGGCCGAGCCGGTAGTTGACCGCTACCACGATCACGTCCTGTTCAAGCGCCAGCGGGCGTACGTCGTATACCGCGAGGTCTGCCGCGCCGAATACGTAAGAGCCACCGTGAATCCAGACCATCACCGGGCGCGGCGCCGTGGCGGGGCTATCCGGAATGGTCACCGACAGATGCAGCTCACCTTCGCAGTAGGCCGCCTCCTGGGGGGTAATGCCCAAGGCCTCATCCAGCTCAGGAATACTGTTTTGTGGCAAAGCGGGGGACCACTGAGTGGCCTGAATGGGCATGGTGGCAGGCGGCTCATCCTCTGGGGCGCAGAAGCGCTCTGCGCGGGCGTAGCGGATACCCGTGGCACGGATAACGCCGCGATCCCGCCAACCGATTATCTCACCGGCAGGGGTGGTGAAGCGTGGAGCATCCTGCTCGGTAGGCTCAGCGTGGGGCATGGGGTTCCTTGGAATTTGAAAGTCGTCGCGACTGAGTAGCCTACATCGTCGTGGGCTGAAGCCGACTCCTACAAAAAAAGTGCTCGCGATTTGCGTTAGCCGACGCGCCCATTACGGCACCAGCCACTGCCCTGCCCAATTATCCGCCCGCTTGAACACCGCGCGGCGGTGGTGGTGGCCCAGGTGCAGCGCTTCTATCGCTTGAATGTCGAGCCACAGCACCGCGAAAGCGCTTTCGGCCGGGGTCTTGGTGTAGTCCAGTGAATCCGCAATCGGCTCGCCCGGCGCGGGGCCGCGGCTGTAGGCGGTGCGGGCGTGTTCGGGTATTCGCTGCCAGCGCTCGCTGACCTCGTCGCCATTCAGGATGGTGACGTTGGCTTCGATGCGACATTGCAGCATTTGCTCGGCATCCCATACGTGCAGCGCGGCCACGGGGTTGGCGCGCAGGGCAGCGATTTTATCGGAGTGAATATCGGTGTAGGTGGCAAGCGTGGCGGCCTGCTGATCGGCTTCGCGCAGCACTACCGTGCGGGCTTGGGGCATACCATTGGCGCTTACAGTGGCCAAGGTGGGATGACGTGCCGCAGCGTGGCGGTCGTTGACGCCTTGAGTCAGGCATGCCCAGAGGTGAGCATAGAGTCGCGGCAACTCTTCTACCCAGCGGGGTTCGCTTATCGCCATGGGGCACCTTTCGAGAGAATATTAAGCAGACGTGTTATTCGTATGCGGTTATTTATAACACGCTGAAATCGTTGCGGGCTAAAGCCTTCGCCTACAGCGTATGCAGACGATAAGCGTGAAGGCATTGGACGTAGCCGCGCATCCCTGCCTAGACTCAAGGCTCCTTTCTTATGAGTACCCGGCCCATGCGCGTTTTCTCCAACCCGGTCGGTGCCGGTTCGTTGTGGTTTGATAACCTGGTGACCGCCGATGGCGTCCCGGTGGCTTACGACCCCCAGGCGCGAGCGTTTATTCCCATGCCGCCCTTCTGCGCCAACCGTGACGTGATTGGCTGCAACTGGATTGCACCTAACGAGGGTGAGTTCTGTCGCGCCTGTGCGATGACCGCTCTGGCGCCGGACCCGGAGATTCCCGACGCCATTCCCAACTGGGCGCTGACCGAGGCCGCCAAGCGCTGGGTGATCGATAACCTGGGCCGCTGGCACTGGTTTCGGCCGGAAGACCCGGGCGCACCGCCCACCTTTCATATGCTGGCCGAAGGCGCCACGCCGGTGCCCATGGGCCATGTGGGTGGCGTGGTCACGATCAGCGTGGCCGAGGCGGACTCGGTACTGAGCACAACACGCCGCGAAGAGCTGGAAGAGCCTTACCGCACCATGATTGGCCATATGCGCCATGAAATCGCCCATATGCTGTGGTGGCGGTTAAGCCTGCGGGAAGATTTTCTGGATGCCTTTCGCAAGGCGTTTGACGATGAGCGTGCCGATTACACCGAGGCGCTCCAGCATCACTACCATGAAGGCCCGCCAGAGGACTGGCGCGCGCACTATGTCTCGACCTACGCCTCGGCTCACCCGCATGAAGACTGGGCGGAAACCGTCTCGCACCTTCTGCACCTGACCGATATCACCGACAGCTTCGTGGCTTCGGGCATGGATTTGCCCGAGCTACCGCGTGATCAGAAATGGGACGCCTACGCCGAACCGGATGCCGAGCGCTTGATCCATATCGCCACAGCGGTGGTGGCCGGGGTAAACAACGTCAACCGCTCCATGGGGCTTTCGGATGTGTACCCGTTCGTGCTGACAGAAGTGACGCTGCAAAAGCTGGTGTTTGTGCACGGCTGGCTGCGCCGGGGGGCGCTGGGGCTTTAAGCGCGAGTTACTCGATCAGCGAACGGCTCAGGTAGCGGGCAAACTGCTCGTACAGCTCGCTTGATTGCGAAGCGCTGAGCACCAACTGGATGGAGGGCAAATTCGGGACGCCGTTCGCCTCAGAAAGTACGCACAGCTCCTCCGATAACGCGCTTTTGGGCAGGATGCCCACTCCCAACCCGCTGATGACCGCTTTCTTGATGTTATCGAACGACCCGCTGACATAAGCGAAGTAGTGCGAGCGCCCGACACCGTTCAGCGCCATGACGGCACTGCTTCGAATCACGCACCCGTCCAGAAACGTGACCAGCGGAATATCGCGCAGGTCATCGAAATGGATCGCGCCAGCGCTTACCCAGTAAAGCGGCTCGACCTGAATGACCTGCTCGGCTTTCGATACCACCGGTTGGCCCGCCACGCCCTTGAGAATTACTACATCCAGCTGCTGCTGTTCTGCCATTCGCGAAAGCACCGCAGAGGAGGCCGCTGTGACTTCCACGCGCAGCCCCGGGTTGTCCTCAAGGCAGAGCGATATCACACGGTGAAGGTTACCCACCGCAAAGTCATCCGGTACTCCTAGCGCTACTTTTCCCTCAAGGCTTGAGGCCTTCAGCGAGTTGATCGCTCTGCTGGTACGTTGAAGAATATCGCGGGCGGCCGGTAACAGCCGCCGGCCCTCTTCGGTCAGCCCGATCACATGCCCTTGGCGCCTTTCAATGAGGCGAAAGCCAATATCTTCTTCAAGACGTTTAAGGCCAACGCTTAGCGTCGACTGGGTACGCGCCAGCACGTCACTCGCGCGACCAAACCCGCCGTACTGCGCCACAGTCACGAAAGCGCGCAGCTGTTCGAGCGTAATACCCCGCCCTTTCAAGGAAAAAGCGTCTTGGTGTTCAGACTGCATAGATGCCCCGCGCATGTGCACCGCTATCGATAAAAACGATTATAACCTTGGCACAATTCATTTAACAAAACAGCGGCCAGCTTTGATGATGACCGCCATCGAGTGCGTTTCCCACGCCGACACTTCTTCAACATGAGAAAGCGCTATGTTCCTGGTCGTCATCCCGATTTTCATGGTCATTCTTCTTGGCTACCTGTTTGGCAAAGTAAAACCCGATAGCGGCAGTTCCGATAAGCTGATCAACGACTACGTGCTGTATGTCGCGCTGCCAGCTCTACTGTTTTTAGCCATTGCCAGGGCCGATATCAACGAACTCAAGCAGTGGGGCTTTATCGCCTCGTCACTGATAGGCATCGTCTGCGTGTACCTGCTGGCCGGGTTGATTGCCCGATACAAGGGCATTGCGCTGCCCCAGTCGTCCATTCTGAGCATGGGCGCCTGTTATGGCACGACCGGCTATATGGGCGTGCCCATTCTTATCTCCGTGTTCGGGCAGGAGGCGGCGCTACCGGCGGCCATCGCGACGATCCTGCATAATATCCCCGCTATAATGGCCGTGATCATCAGCTGGGATCTGTTTGCCAGCAACCGCGCAGGCAATACCCCAGCCGCTACCAGCCTTTGGAAAGCCTTCAAGACGACCTTTACCAACCCCCTTACCGTTTCCGTGCTGGCGGGGCTTTTCTTCGTGCTGTTCGGTATTCCTCTGCCGGCATTTCTGGAAGCGTTTGCCGGTTTCCTGGGCAGCGCTGCGGGCCCGACCGCACTATTTGCGCTGGGGCTTGGCTTGTCCCGGCTCAACGTCAAAGAGCAGATAACCGGCGATGCGTTAGGCATCGTCGCACCCATGCTGTTGCTCAAGATTGTCGTGCAGCCTGCCATCACGCTGCTGTCGGGCGTGTATCTTTTCGGCATGGGGGAAGAGGATGCGCTGTGGCTGGCGGCAGCCGTTGTTATGGCGGCACAGCCTATTGGCGCGGGCGTTTACGTGTTTGCCAAGAAGTACGAATACCGCCAGGAGACGATCTCGCTGGCGATCATTGCATCCTTGCTGGTGTCGCTAATCACGCTTCCGGTCATTTTGAGCTTACTTAACGGCCAGGGTGGCTATTGACGGTATTAAGCCGAGCACCAACACGTATAAAGCGGGGCCTCAAGCGTTGGGGCCGCTGCTCAAGATAAACGAGTGAAGTTCGATATCGGTACGAAACTCCCAGCCCAGGCGCTTCCAGAAGCGCTTGCCAGCATCGTTATCCACCAGCAACATCAGGTGCGATTTCTGAATGCCTTCATTCTTTAGCGCGTTCATGCAGCGGCAGACCAGCTCGGAGCCAATACCCTGCTTTCGGCAAACCGCCGCGACCGCTAGATGCTGCACAAAACCGCGATGGCCGTCATGTCCCGCCATTATCGTGCCCACTAAATTGCCATCCTGCTCGGCGACAAAGCTCAGCCCTGGGTTGCGTTGCAAATACTTGTCGATGCCCTCACGAGAATCCGCATCGCGCAGCCGCACGCCTTCCGTGCTCAGCCAAAGCGCCACGGCGGCGTCGTAATCTTCAATTTTCATGGGGCGGTAGTGCATCAGGCTAGGTCTCAAAGAGTACAGATGGGCTATGTATGCTATATAGCTTGAATGTTTTCGATTTCAACAGGCCGTGGAGCGGTCGATGGCTGGTCTGAAACCAATGGCGTACTTTGAGATGAGAATATTGCCCGCAGCGCTTTCTCGCCTGAAGTGCTGAACGCAATCACGCGTGAATCCTTCTCTTGCTTCGCCCATCCCAGTTCCTGAATACGGGTAAGCAGCGCACTGCCAAGCGCGCCTGCCAAGTGATGCTTGCGTTCGCTCCAGTCAAGGCACGTTCGACACAGTGAGCGTTTTGAAGACGCAAGCGCGTCGGTATCAATACCCAATTGAAGAAACCACACCCGGCCATGCTTAGTAAGGTCTAGCCCTCCTGAGTGCTGTTGAAAGATACCCGTTTGAAGCATCCGCTCATACACCCATACGCCTAACTCTCCGGCTAGGTGGTCGTAACAGATACGAGCTTTACGCAGTGCAGGGTCGCGCGGGCCGGTAAAGCGGGAATCGCCTCCGCTTTTAAACGTCAGACCCATCAGCGCTTCAAGAAGGCTAGCCACTTCTGGCCCGGCCAGCATGAAATAGCGATGGCGACCCTGTTTTTCCACCGTGATCAGCTCAGCCCCCAGCAGCTTGCCAAGATGGAAACTGATGGTTTGCTTGGTTACCCCAGCAGTATCTGCCAGCTCAGTGGCGGTGTACGCACGGCCTGACATCAGAGCAGAAAGAACCTCGGCTCTGGCGTTATCTCCGATAAGCGCTGCGATGCGCACGATATTGGGGCCTTCGCTCATGGTTCGATTCTAGTCGAACCATAAGAGGCCGACAATGCGGTATTGTCCTTAAAACCAGAGGAGATACCCCATGACGATTACCTGTGTGATTCGCTACGAGATTGATCCCTTCCAACGTAGCGCCTTCAAGGAGTACGCCGAAAACTGGGGGGAAATCATTCCCCGCTGCGGCGGCCACCTCATCGGCTATTTTCTTCCCCATGAGGGATCGAATAGTGTGGCCTGGGGCCTCGTCGCTTTCGATAGCCTGGCCGCCTATGAAGCCTACCGCCTCCGGCTACAGGCTGACGAAGGCGGGCGAGCGAACTTTGCCATGGCGCAGGCTCAGCGTTTTATCCTCAAGGAGGAACGCAGCTTCGTTGAAGCGGTAGATGGCACGCTGGGTATTGCACCGACAGATGCATGGAGTGCCTTATGATTGCCGTGATATTCGAAGCGCTACCTCATAAGGATCGAAAAGACGACTACCTGGACGCCGCTAGCACTCTGGCCCCGCATCTAAAAGACATTGACGGCTTTATTTCGATAGAGCGTTTTGAGAGCCTCACCCACCCAGGGAAGATCCTATCGCTCTCCTTCTGGCGAGACGAAAAAGCCGTCAGGCAGTGGCGGACGTTCGAACCTCACCGCTCCATTCAGAAAGCGGGCCGACAGGAGATCTTTGCCGACTATCGGCTGCGCGTTGCGGCCATCATCCGCGATTACGGATTGAATGACCGGCATGACGCTCCGGAGGATTCACTTGCGGTGCATCGTCGTTAATATGCACAACGGAACACACGGTCGTCATCTTTAACCGTCACGTTGCGTTAGCTCATTAGGCTTTCAATAATTAGCAACATCACCCAGATCGTTCTGCTGGGCAGGGTTGGCAAAGTCATCCTTCTGCTCTGCCCACTTCAGCAAGGCATCAAGCGCCGGAAAGAGGGTTTCCCTCCCATTCGGTGAAGCGAAAGCTTGATCTCAATATACTGCCAGGCGCACGGCTGAGCGCGTGTTGATTTTTTTGATTTTAGAAGCCGATGCCCACACGCAGTGCTTGCAGGCCATCGAGCCTGACGCTTACCTCATCCGAAAACACAGGGTGGCCTTCCACGGTTAAATCCAGGTCAGCCTGTGTTCCGCGGTAGGTAACGCTGACGGTAAGGTTCGCAGAGGTGCTAATCGGCGCCAGCACGCCGTACTCGACGTTATCAACGCTGACCGCAGAAAGGCCACGGTTATCCAACTGTTGCTGAACTTCCTGCTTAACGGCATGGCCGTAATAGAAATACACCCCGGTATAACCCAGCGCGACCAGCACAATCAGTGAAATAAGCTTTCCCATTACGTCCTCTTGATTAAAAAATTGGGTAGTTGCCACCATGGCAATGCCATGATTTTTTCATTCATATGGAACAGTAAGTTCGGGTGGTGGAGTCACATGCGCCGTTTAAGCGAGCTATATACTTTACCTTTATCGCGTTTGCCTACGGCCAGCACGTAGACAAATAACTCGTTATCAATAATCTCGTAAACCAAACGGTACCCTGCTGAACGCAGTTTTATCTTATAAACCGCGTCGTATCCACTTAACTTGTCTGCGGGTACTCTGGGATTCTCCAACCGTTCAGCCAACTTCTTTTTGAATTGATCTCGAACGGGAGCACCGAGTTTTTCCCATTCTTTCAACGCCGCCGGTACAAATTTTAGCTTATAGGTCATCTAGCGATACCGTCACCGCTTTACTCTTGTCATCACGACGCGCCTCTACAAGCTTGGCAAGTTCGTAATCTTCCAGCATTTCCATCATGGCTTCATAGGTTTCAGCAGGCACGAGGTAAGCCGCAGGCTTATTATGGTTCAGTACTGCTATGGGTGAGCCACTGACCTGCGAAAGCAGCGCCGAAGGGTTCTTCTTCAGCTCAGAGATACTGACTGAAAAATCGGCTAGTATCTGATGCATCACGACCTCCAAAAAAGCTCTATTTTAAACACCAATTTTAGGACTTATTTTATTTATCTGCTATCTATTTTCTTTTGTGTAAGCGCCCCTTGGCGCACATGACACAACACGATAGTGGGATCACTCCCTTCGGCAGAAATAACCAACTCCCCTGACGCCTTCCAGCCACCGCTTTTACCGCAGGTTTGCCAGCCGCCCGTTAGAGAAATATGGTTGGAAAGCAGTACGGGAAATTGATGGCGTTTGGCGATACCCGCAAGCAATTCGGCATCTACTTCATAGCCCGTTTCTGAAATCAGTGCGCTGGCGATATACACGTCCGCTTGCTGTGCGGCGGCCGCTTCTGCGTGGGCGGGGTTGGCGAAGTCTGCACAAATAGCCAAGGCGATGCGTGTGTTGTTTACCGTTCAAATGCCTCTGCCAATTGGAATCAGCAGAGGCGTAGCAACTTAATCCAGGTGATCCATTGTGACGACGATATCTTCACTGGATACATCTAGGTTCATGAAGGTGTAGCTATCTTCATCTTCGTCAACCAGACGAATGTCGAAATTAGGGCTGTTATAGCCGGTTAACGTAACGCGCTGCGTTACTCCGTCCATGAGCACATCGCTACCAAGCACATCGTCTTCCCAATTTTGTGAATCGCCAGGGCTGACATACATATACATGATGGTGTAACCAGTACGGTTAGTAATATCAACGTAATAGTCGGCGGCCATTGCCAATGAAGAGCTACCCAGCATCACAAGTGCGGCTAAAAGCATTTTAATACGCATTTAGGCATTTCCTTTCGTTTTTAGTATGGGAAAAGAGGTGAAGAGTAGCGCTTGTCACCTTGGGTATATCGCGACCAGTAGCTCTCTCGCGGTGCAATATAACCGCTAACGATGAGAGAGGGTATTTTTTTAATTTAAATTAAAAAAGGCATTGTTGTTCGTTACAAAAACCCTCTAAGCAATTGAATTATATTAAATTAAACCTGTTCTCTTACATTCAATTATGGATGATAACTCACTCCCTGCGAGTCTTTACTCAAATACAGGCAAAAAAAGAGCAGGCTTAATGGCCTGCTCCTGGTATGCGTTTGCTGTGTTACGTCATTTAACTGACTTGCGGCTCGTGCACCTCTCGGCACTCTTTAACGCTTTCAGCCAGTGCACGTGCAAGGTTATGCACGCCGTTGACGGCTTCATCAGGCGTTACGGCGTTCTCGATGCAATCCACCAGCGCGGAGCCAACGACTACCGCATCGCTGAATCGGCCAATGATGGCGGCCTGTTCGGGCGTGCGAATACCAAAGCCAACAGCGATGGGAAGCTGGGTATGTTCGCGTAGCTGGCTGACGGAGCGCTCGAGTTTTTCGGGCGTGGGAGCGCTGCCGCCGGTAACGCCTGCCACCGAAACATAGTAGACAAACCCGGAGGCGTTACCCAGCACCTTGGGCAGGCGCTTGGTGTCCGTGGTGGGCGTGGCCAGGCGGATAAAATCGATACCGTGCTGGGCGGCGGGCTGACAAAGCTCGTCGTCATGCTCAGGCGGTATATCGACCACGATCAGGCCATCTACGCCGGCGCTGGCAGCGTCGGTCAAAAAGCGCTCGACACCATAGCGGTAAATGGGGTTGTAGTAGCCCATTAGCACAATGGGCGTGGTGGCGTCTTTCTCACGAAAGGCGCGCACCATTTCCAGAGTCTTGGCCTGGGTCTGGCCTTCTTTGAGGGCACGTAGGGCGGCTTTTTGAATCGCGGGGCCATCGGCCATGGGGTCGCTGAACGGCATGCCCAGCTCGATCACATCCACACCGGCGGCGGGTAGGCCGTCCAGAATGCGTTGCGATGTCGCCATATCCGGGTCGCCTGCCGTTACGTAGCTCACCAGCGCCGGGCGGTTTTCGGTTTTGAGCGCGGCAAAGCGTGCTGCAAGGCGCGCGTTGGGATTCATGGCGTCGTTCATAACAGTATCCTTCAGTGCGCTCATTTGAACTTGTCTCCCAGGTAGTGGGCCACGCTCATCATGTCTTTGTCGCCGCGACCGCTCAGGTTAACCACCATCAAGTGGTCGCTGAGGAGTTTCGGCGCCCGCTTGGCGACTTCGGCCAGCGCGTGAGCGGTTTCAAGGGCGGGGATAATCCCTTCCAGGCGACAGCACGTCTGGAAGGCTTCAAGCGCTTCATCGTCGGTGGCCGACACATACTCAACGCGCCCCTGCTCATGCAACCAGGCGTGCTCTGGGCCGATGCCGGGGTAATCAAGGCCTGCAGAAATCGAGTGGGCGTCGATAATCTGGCCGTCCTCATCCTGCAGCAGGTAGGTGCGGTTGCCGTGAAGCACGCCCGGCGCACCGCCGTTCAGGCTTGCCGCGTGCTGGCCGCTCTCAACGCCCTTGCCGCCCGCTTCAACGCCAATCATCTCGACCGAGGCATCGTTCAGGAATGGGTGGAACAGCCCCATGGCGTTGGAGCCGCCGCCAATACAGGCCACCAACGAATCCGGCAGACGGCCCTCTTTTTCCTGCATTTGCGCGCGGGTTTCATGGCCAATCACCGCTTGGAAGTCGCGCACCATGGCGGGATACGGGTGCGGCCCAGCCACGGTGCCGATGATGTAGAAAGTGTCATCCACGTTGGTGACCCAGTCGCGCAGCGCTTCGTTCATGGCGTCTTTCAGCGTACCGGTGCCGGAAGTGACCGGGATCACTTCAGCGCCCAGCAGTTTCATGCGAAACACGTTGGGCTGCTGGCGCTCGATATCCGTTGAGCCCATGTAAATCACGCAGGGCAAACCAAACCGCGCTGCCACGGTGGCCGTAGCCACGCCGTGCATACCGGCGCCGGTTTCAGCGATGATGCGCTTTTTGCCCATGCGCTTGGCCAGCAGTACCTGGCCGATACAGTTATTAATCTTGTGCGCGCCGGTATGATTAAGCTCTTCACGCTTGAGAAAAATCTTCGCGCCGCCAAAGTGCTCGGTCAGGCGCTCGGCAAAATAGAGCGGATTCGGGCGCCCTACGTAGTCGCTCTGGAAATAGGCGAGCTGGCGCTGGAATTCGGGGTCATCCTTGGCGGTGTCGTATTCGGCTTGCAGCTCAAGAATCAGCGGCATCAGCGTTTCGGCCACAAAACGGCCGCCGAATTGGCCAAACAGGCCGTTGATATCAGGCTGGATCGCAGGTTGGTTCATGATGGCCTCTCAAAGCGGGGTAAACAGTTGCATTGAAAGTAGCGCAAGCAGACGGAGATAAAAATCGATAAGATGTCATCAATATGTGAGCTGGAGTCAACAGTCGATGCAACAGAGCATGCCACCCTTAAGCGCCCTGCGCGCCTTTGAAGCCACCGCCCGGCTAGGCAGTGTTACCGCCGCGGCCGATGAGCTTAGCGTGACCCACGGCGCGGTTAGCCGCCAGCTGCGCAGCCTGGATGAACATTTTGGCGTGGCGCTGTTTGCCAAAGCGGGCCGTGGCATTGAACTGACTCACCACGGCGAAAGGCTTTATCACGGCATTGGCGAAGCGTTTACCCGCCTGCGTGATAGTTGCGCGGATCTCAAGCGTGATGTGGAAGAGGCGCCCTTCACCCTGGCCTGCCCCGGCAGCCTGCTGGCGCGCTGGTTGATTCCCAGGCTGGACCGTCTGCAACGCGACCTGCCCCAGCTCAAACTGCAGGTCGTAGTGAGCGAAAGTGAACTGCCCGCCAAGCAGGAAAATATCAGCGCTACCCTGGCCTTTTCCGAGCCGCCCTGGCCCGCCGAGGTAGACGTTGTCGAGCTAATGGCCGAGCAAATTTGCGCGGTGGTCAGCCCTCGTTTGGAAGCAAAGCTCGATCCAGCGCAGCCGGATACACTTTTTTCCGGCAAGCTTTTACACACCGCCTCGCGCCCCCAGGCCTGGCCACAGTGGGCCACCGCGCAAGGGCTTGAGCTTGCGCACCTTGAAGAGGCCTTACGCCAAGGCCAGGGGTTTGATCATCTCTACTATTTAATCGAAGCCGCCGTGGCGGTCCTGGGCGTGGCGATTGCGCCAAAACTGCTGGTGGACGATGACCTGAAAAGCGGACGACTCACCGCGCCCTGGGGGTTTATCGAAACCCCCGCCAAGCTTTGCCTATGGCTACCCCGCCACCACAACAGCCAGCGCAGTGAGCAGTTGGCCAAGTGGCTTAAGCGGGAGTTGGGCGCTTCAGTTCAATAAGCGAGAAAAGAATAAAAGCGCCCAGGCGAGCTAGCGCGACTGCCGCCACTGGGCCAGTGCCTGAATATCCGCAGGCGTTGTTCGGCAGCAGCCACCGATACCCGACGCCCCTGCCGCCAACCAATGCTCAACCCCTTGAACCAAGCCTGAAGGGCCAGTGACGGTGTGATCACACGGGGCCGGATGCCAGGTTTTGGTCACCGGGTCATATAGCTCCCCCGAGTTGGGATACACCAATACGGGTAGGCCGCACCGGCGTTTGATCGCCGCAATCAATGATTCGATATGCGCAAGTGCGGTGCAGTTTACGCCAATCGCCGCCACGCCAGGGCAGTTGGCCAGCGCTGCGGCACACTCTTCAATCGGCGTTCCATCGCTGATGTGCTCGCCATCCTTGGCCGAGAATGTAATCCAGGCCTGAGCGCCCGGATGTTCAGCCAGAAGGTCGGTGATCGCCAGCGCCTCTTCAAGTGAGGGCAGGGTTTCTACCGCCAGCAGATCAGCGCCCGCAGCCAGCAGAAGCTCAAACCGCTCGCGATGAAACTCAACCAGCCCGGCGCGATCCAGATCATAGCCGCCGCGGTACTCGCTGCCATCCGCTAGATAAGCGCCATACGGGCCAACCGATGCGGCAACCAGCGGCTTGGGGCGGTCGGTTTGCCCCGGCTGCCACACCGCATCGCGAGCCTGCTGCGCCAACGTGACCGATAGCTGAATCAGCTCACGGGCCTGCTGGGCCGTCATTCCCGCCTGCATAAAACCGTGCACCGTGGCCTGATAGCTTGCGGTAATCGCGCAGTCGGCACCGGCTTCAAAATACGCCTGATGCACCTGGCGAATCTTCTCCGGCGCCTGAGCCAGCAGACGCGCCGACCACAGGGCATCGTTGAGATCACAGCCGAGCGTTTCAAGCTCGGTGGCCAACGCTCCGTCGATGACCATAAAAGGCGCTTCCGCCAGCAGGGCCTTGATCGGGTTCAACGCACTCATACGGTCTTCTCCTCAGCGGCAATGTTTGGGTGGTCGGAACGTTGAGTGACCGCGCGATGGCGCACAAAATGCACCAGGTAACAGAGCGCCATGAACGGCACCCCGAAATAGAGCGCTACTCGCTGCTGCGGGTCAAAAGCGATGCCAATGCATGCAGCCAGACAGGCCGCAAACGCGATCAGAGGCACCCACGGGTAGCACGGGGTGCGATATACCAGATCTTTCAGCCGCCCGCCTTCACGCAGGTACTGGCGTCGGAAGTTGAGTTGGCTGAGCGTAATCGCCATCCACACCACCACCACGGCCAAACCGGAGATCGAGACCAGCACTAGGTAGACGGTTTCTGGCGCATACACGCTTGAAAACAGCGCGCCGAAGCCGCCGATCATGCTGAGCAGCAGCGCGTTCATGGGAATGCCGCGCTTGTTGAGCCGACCAAGCGACTTGGGCAAAGTGCCTTGATCTGAAAGCGTCCAGAGCATGCGCGATGAGGCATAAAGCCCGGAATTGGCCGCCGAAAGCAGCGCGGTGATGATCACGAAGTTCATGATATCCGCCGCGCCCGGTACGCCCAGGCGCTGGAATACCGCGACGAACGGGCTTTGGCTAAGCCCGGCCTGGCTTTGGGGCAACAATGCCGCAATTACAATGATGGTACCCACAAAAAATAGAATCAGCCGCCACAGCGTGGCGCGGATCGCCTTGGGCACATTGCGCGCCGGGTCCACGGTTTCCCCGGCGGCAATGCCAATAAGCTCCGTGCCGGAAAACGCAAACATCACCGCCAGCAAGGTAGTACCGATGGCCAGGAGGCTAGGCGACATGGCGCCCTCGCCCCAAAAGGCGGAAAGCCCGGGCGATGCCAACGCGGCGCCGCTTGAATCCTGCAGCGGCACCCAGCCGATGATCGCGCCCGCGCCGACGATCACGAACACTACCACCGCGATCACCTTGATCAGCGACAGCCAGAACTCGGACTCGGCAAAGAAGCGTGAGGTAAAGGCGTTTACGCCGAACACGATGGCCGCGAACAGCCCGCTCCAGTACCAGCCGGGGATATCGGGAAACCAGCGCCCCATAAACACCGCCGCGGCGGTAAATTCCGAGCCCAGCGCCACCGTCCAGGTAAGCCAATACATCCAGGCCACCATATAGCCAGTGCCGGGGCCGATATAGCGGCTGGCATGGGCGCTGAACGCGCCTGAATCCGGCATATGTACCGCCAGTTCCCCCAGGCACATCATCACCAGCCAGGCAACGATGCCGCCGACCAGATAGGCCAATACGGCACCCGTTGGCCCGGCCTGCTGCACGGTATAGCCGGAACTTAAAAACAGCCCGGTCCCAATCACGCCCCCTAACGAGAGCATCACTAAGTGGCGCGTCTGCATGCTGCGCTTGAAGTGCGCGCCCTGTTGCTCGCTCATAGTACGTCCTAGGTTTTTCTTGAGGCTCTTGATGCCCTGTAATTCAACTCGTTGGGCGCACTATATTAGTGCAAACAAAACCCGTCAAAAAGGAATAAAAACAAGATCTCTTATTCTTATTTAAAATAATCGAATGCTATGGCACCACTCCCGCTGGCTTTGCCTGACGATTTCTCGCATTGAGGGCCTAGCTATCGTGCTGGCCTGCCATTCGGTAAACTTAACAATGTATATCTGTTCCCAAGGAAACTCTTCGAGGTCAGTCGCATTGAGGATTCAAATACTTGGTTATAAAGGGCTGAAGCCAATGCTAATTAACAAGGACGCTAAATGAAGGTAAAAAGCGTAACCAAGTTATGTACCGCCAGCGTATTCGCCCTGACACTATCTGGCTGCGCGGGATTTATCGGTGGCGATCTGAAGAATACAAGAGGCGTTTATTTGCCTGGCATGACGCAATGCTCATCGGGTGACTATCGCTATCAGTTGACCGTGAAGAGTAGCGTTGTCGAAGACGGTAGCTATTTGGATCCGGCTCAATTCATTGCCGGTTGGACACTCGGTCTGATACCACTCTACTGGTTATCATTCGAGAATAGTCTCGTTGAAGTCGTTGATACTCAACCATCGGATCAAACTAAAGCCGATGAGCCGACGCTGGTTTTTTCGCGTGATTATAACGTCAGGGTTCATAAATATTACGGCATCATTTGGCCTATGGTCTTGAATACCAATAGTATCAACGCGCTCAAGGCCGATGAAGGCCACGGGCTTCGTGTCGCCCCAGGGATGGGCGCGCGCGCAGCCAGCAAGGCATTGAGCGAACTCCCCGGTGACTTTCCAAGGGATCAGCTCTGCTACGAGTCGGGCAAACGCTCACGCTTTAAATAACGCTGCAGCCCACGCCTGAACCGCCGCTTGAATCAGCCGAACACGGTTGGCCTCAGGCAGCGGTGGATACGATCAGCGGTCCAGCTCGATACCTACCCAGCCGCGCTCCTCTACCAGCGCCTTCAGATTGGGCGGCCGGTAGCTTTCATCACGCTGGTAGCGCTCTTTGACGCTTTGATGAATCAACGTCGGCTTGCCTTCGTTGACCAGTGGACGGTCGAGCTTGCCTCTTAACCGGTACACATGTCGCCGGGAATGATGTAGCTCGCCCCGCGCACCGTTGGTCAGGTTACCGTAAAGATGGGGTGCGATGGCCAGACCCGCGGCACCGGCCTCTTTTAGCATCCACTCAAGGGGTGTATCGGAAGCTTGAATACCGTTCTCATCCGGCGCTTTGCCACCGCCAACATCGCTGTGTACGCCGGCAAACCATACCTGCTTCAAATCAACGCCTTCACGGGCCTCCCACAAGGTAGGCTCGAAGTCTTCGCGTTTCTCATCGATGGCGAGCGCATGGCGCGCGGTGGCAATATTGCTGCCCATCTTGGTGTCGTAAAACTCGTTCTCATTATTGAACAGCCCGCCCAACAGGCTTAGCGGTATACCCAGCGCACCTACGGTATCCCACACACCGATGAAGTGAATGCGCTGCGAAGGGTGGCAATAGGCCTTCCGAAATGCCCTGGCCGTTTGACCGCCCGGCCAGTTTTCGTCCGCGTGATCTCGATACATATCCCAGGCCTGGGTGATCCGGCCGGCCTCCGAGCGCTTGAGAATGCCGCAGTTATTGATGAGTCCGCTCAAGGCGCGCACGGTGTAAGCACCACGGCTAAAACCGAACAGATAGATGTCGTCGTCTGGGGTGTAATTGTGAACGATATAGCGGTAGCCATCGATGATGTTCTTTTCGATCCCGGCGCCGGTTAATGCACCAATGATTTGATTACGGTACGAACCGACTCCCCACCCATAAGAGACGTGTTGGCGCATCTCACCCGCAAAGGGAGAAATGGCTCGCGCCAGCTTCAATACGTTGGTGGGGTAATCTTCTTCCAGGTCTTCTTCGGGTTGGTTCCAGGTGCCATCGGCACATACTATGATATTCGCCACTGAGTCTCTCCTTGACGCTGGGCGTTGAAAACAATGGTTCTCTCTAATGATTGGACGCCATTAACGTGCCGCCTGCGGCGATAAACAGGCCGCCGGTAGTGCGATTGAAGCGCTTATAGCGGCGCGGGCTTTGAAACCAGCGGCTTATGCTGGAGCCAAGCCTTGCGTAGGTCGACATCAGGGTGAAATCGATCACCAGCCACGTCACTGCCAGAATCACGAACTGAATCAGTTGAGGCTGGCTCACATCGATAAAGTTGGGAAACAGCGCGGCGAAGAAGAGCAGGTCTTTGGGATTGCTGATGCCCACCATAAAACCACGCCGGAAGAGCGTTTTCATCGGTACACGCTGATGGCTGGCGGCTGAAGGGCTGTGAATATCAATGCTGGAAGAATCCCGCCAGGCCGCGATGCCCAAGTAAATCAGGTAGGCACCGCCAACCAGTTTCAGAATATAAAAGGCACTTTCCGAAGCGGCCAGGATAGCGCCCAGTCCCAGCGAGGAAACTACCATTAACACCAGCGAAGACAAGGCGCCGCCCAGCACGGTGGCGGTCGTGTGCTTTCGGCCAAACTTTAGCCCGTGGCTTGTGCAAAGTAGCGCCACCGGCCCTGGAAAAATGATTAAGGCAAAGATGACGCCCACGTAGGTCAGCCAAGTCAACGTATCCACACTGAGCTCCTTTTAAGTAAAAATAGCAATCAGCAACTACTTTACGTTTTTATGCCTTAGGCGTCGTGTCTATTTGCCCAAAGGTTGTCACCTACGTAAACTAGCGCGCCGCTTGAACAGGGCTACATCATGAAAATCAATGTTGTCGGCAGCAGCGGCAGCGGTAAAAGCACGCTCTCTAAGCAATTATCCCACGCCCTGGGCGTTCCCTATATTCAGCTTGACCAGCTTTTCTGGCGTGCTAACTGGCAAGGCACACCGGACGATGAATTTTTCGTCGCGCTGGAAGCCGCTTTAAGCGCAGCCCCGGGCGGCTGGGTGCTGGACGGCAACTTTAACCGTACCCGCGATATCAAGTGGCGCGAGGTCGATATGATCATCTGGCTGGATTACGGGTTCTGGCGCGTTTTCCGCCAATCTCTCTGCCGCGCAATTGTGCGCATCATTAGCCGCAAAGAACTTTGGCCCGGTACGGGCAATCGCGAATCGTTTCGCAAGACCTTTATGAGCCGAGACTCGATTCTCTGGTGGATGCTGACCAGTTGGCGCTCCAACCAGCGGCGCTATCTTGCCGATTTGATTGACACCCGTTATCGCCATATTCGTATCGTGCGCCTTACTCACCCTCGCGAGGCCGATGCGCTTGTTAAGCACTTGGCACAAAGCCGCACTGGCGTTAACACACCCAGTACATGAAGCTTGGTGCAGAGCACAAGTTTACACACAGCGTCATTTGGAATGAGGTAATAAACGAAGTAGGGTAATTGGCTGAGCATTCACTAAAAGGAACGTTTATGAGCCATTCTTCGTTATTTACTGCCGTGTCATTAGGTCTTTTCGCTGGTGTTACCGCCTCTGCTGCATTAGCAGAAACGTCTCCGCTGGAGCAACAGCTAAAGGATCTAGATTCGTTTCAGGTGATTGCCCATCGCGGCGCCAGCGGCCACGCTCCCGAAAGCAGCATGGCCGCACTCGAGCTGGCCCATGAATGGGGAGCAAACTATCTGGAACTGGATATCCAGATGACCTCTGACGGTGAGTTGGTCGCCTTTCATGACGACACTCTTGAGCGCACCAGCAATGGCGAAGGCCATATCAACGACTATACGCTTGCCGAACTTAAAGACCTGGATACGGGGTCATGGTTTAACGACGCCTATCCTGATCAGGTGGATGACGCTTTCGTCGGCGCCGAGATATTAACGCTTGAAGAGATCTTTAACCGCTTTGGTCAGGATGCCCGCTACTACCTGGAAACCAAGTCACCCCAGTTGAACCCGGGCGTTGAAGCGGCGCTTGTTAAGCGCTTGGAAGCGTTTGATATGATCGACACTGGGCGCGTGCTGATTCAGTCGTTTGCGCAGGAGAGCCTGCTGACAATTCATGAGCTTAACGACAAGATTCCGCTGATTCAACTGGTGTGGTATTACCCAAGCGAAGAAGACGACGAACGCCTGGTTGAGTGGACAGGCGTGATACCGGGGCCGCAGGAAATCACCGATGAGGATTTTCAGGCAGTCGCTGAATATGCGGTAGGCATGGGCACCAACTTTACCTATAGAGGTGAAGAAGTCATCGATGCTGCGTTTATTCTAAAGGCTCAGGCGAACGGCCTGCCGGTACATATCTACACTATTAACGAAACCGATGAGATGCAGCATTTATTGGATTGGGGCGTGAGCGGTTTGTTTACCGACTATCCGGATCGGCTAATCAAGCTAACCGAATAACGCCACTTCACGCTCACTTCCGCCTACCGTAGATCAAGCTGCTCAACGACCTGCTCTACCCTGCTTCGCTGGTTGTCCTGCAAAGTGTTGAGCGGCAGCGGCAAACAGGGTGTGCTGACCTTGCCCAGTATTTCCGCTACGGTGGCGATAACCCGCAAGCTTCCCCCGTATTCACGGTATAAAGCCCAGAAGGGTTCAAGCTGATCAGATAGACGCTGAACCATTTGAGCGTCGCCCGCTTGGGCGGCACGCGTTATCGCCAGCGCCGTTTCAGGAAATAACCCGCCCAATACGGAATACCAGCTGTCACACCCAGCGATTAGGCCGGTGGATGCGACGGCGTCACCGCTTATTCCCAAGGTAACATCCTCTGGAATCAAGGCACGCAAACGTGCAATCCGCTCGCGGGCAGCATTGATATCCGTACTGACCGGGGGGATCTTGATTGAGCGTACTTGAGGCAAATGGGCAATACGGCCATGTAGCTCGTCGCTGAACGTAAAGTGGGTCGTGCCCGGATTATCGTAAACACACAGCGGTACGCTTAATGAACGGCAAACCGTTTCATAGTGGCTAAACACTTCGTCATCGGTCAGCTTTTGATAAGAAACCGGCGCCAGCAATATGCCGCTAGCACCCGCTTTCTGAGCGTCTTCGGCCAGCGCCAGTACGTCTCGCGTGCGCAATGCGCCAATGCCAATAATTACCGGCACGTTACCTGCGCTGTTTACCGCCAACTGAGTAACGCGAGTCCGCTCCTCTCGGGAGAGATAAGCATAGCTACCGGTTGAGCCCAACACGCCGATAGAGTCCACCTGCGCCTTGGCCAAGCGTTCCACTAAATTGGAAAACTCGCCCTCACGAATCCCCTGCTCGTTCATGGGCGTTAATGGAAATGCGCTTAGGCCGGTAAACATGGATAGCTATCCTTTTTATTAAAAGAGGGGGCCGGGTAGGCAGGCTCCGCTACCCTGGTTTGAAACGATGGCGCGGGCTTCCCGCCACCGACAGGCGTACCGCAAATAGGCCGCCAGCGTCAGGGTAGCGCTCAAGCTCATCCGCGCGCATGCCAAATCGCGCAGAGGTAATGAAAAGCGTCTTCATATCGACACCACCAAAGCAGCAGCTGGTGGGCCTAGGCACGGGAACCGAGAGCTGCTCGGTTAGTTCACCATAAGCGTTATAGCGCAGCAAGCAAGCGCCATTGAATTGGCACACCCAGATACCGCCTTCCACATCCATGGCTAGCCCATCAGGCCTTCCCAAGTGGGCAGGGGTCTCTGTGAACATAGTTATATTGCTTAGGGTACCGGCGGCCAGCGAATAGTCCGCTTGTAAGATCTGTCGTGCTACCGAGTCTACAAAGTAGAGGCAATTACCCTCATGATTCCACACCAAGCCGTTAGGTAATCCCATGCGGCCATATAACAGCGTAGGTGCTAGCTGGGTGTCAAAGCTGAAAAGTTGCCCACTCTCAGGGCGATGGCTTTCATCCATCAAACCCGTAACGAAACGACCTCTGGGGTCGCAGGCGCCGTCGTTGAAGCGGTAATGCGGCTCTGCGCTGATCGCAGCAGACATTTGTACGATCTGCCGCGTTTTCAGATCAAACACCGTTACCCGCGCACCTTCGGCGAATATTAAATTGCCCGCCTGGGTGAGCGCCAGCGCGCCGATGGTGTGGTGCGATTCATACAGCGTATAAGGCACTGCGTTACCCTGGAGTGCGTGTATCTTGCCATCGGTGATATCGACAAAGTAGAGCGTGCCGGTGCGCTCATCCCAAACGGGGCTTTCACCAAGCTCGGTCTTGACGCTTGCCCACTTGGCTATCGCATTAGCGCACATGGCCGTGTTCCTTGATGACTTCCCACTGAGCGGCCATCTCGTCAACGCTTGCCGCATAAATACGATTTAAATCGCGCGGGTAGTCGATGCCAGGATTCTCCTCGAAACGAGTGGCGCTAAACTGGCCGTTGCTGGCACGCAAGATATAGCCGCTCTCATTGCATAAGTAGCTTGCCAAGTACATCGTCCCCGGCGTCACCCACTCCGGTTTGAGATCCGAGGGCGTGCCGGTTTCGCCCCACATGCGCGTTCTGGCCACAGGCGATACCGCGTTTACCCGAATGCCGTGTTCATACCCTTCCAGCGCCAAGGCATTCATAAGGCCAATCTGAGCCATCTTGCCGGCCGCATAAGCCGCAAGCCCCTTCTGACCGTAGCAGGCATACATGGCACGGTCAGAGGTAGTCAACACGATGCGCGGTGCTGTCGAGGACTTAAGGTGCGGCCAGGCATACTTGGCAAGCCACATCGGCGCCCAGACGTTCACTGCCAATGAGCGCTCAAGGAAATCCGCCTGGGCATCATCGATGGCCTGGTAGCCGACCCAGCCCGCGTTATGGATGATGATATCCAGCCCTTGAAACTCAGAGATGGCGCGTACGATCAGCGCGTGGCACTCGGACTCATCTTCCAGATCTCCGCTGTGCGCGATAGCCCGATGTCCCCGCTCTCTCAGCGCTGCCGCCGCTTTATCGCTAATGCTGCTATCCATGCCGACCCCATCCCGGTCGGCACCGCTGTCGCTGATCACGATATTCGCGCCTGCTTCGGCAAGCGCAACGGCGTAGGTCCAGCCAAGCCCTCTGGCGCCGCCAGTAATTAGGGCTGTTCGATTCTTGAATAACATTCGCTGTTTCCTTTCTGTCTGGATAAACAAGTGTTATTCAAGGTACGCATTTAATTCTTTTTATCTAATATTAATGAGCGACAAGTTTGATATGCACAGCGTATTACTGAAATAATTTTTAATGGTTTAAAGTATTTAAAGCGCCCTATCGATTCATCCACCGAGGCCACCTATGGTCGAAACCCGCTTGCTCAAGCAGTTCATTGCCGTAGCGGAAGAGCTGCACTTTCACCGCGCCGCTGCTCGGCTCAACATGGCTCAGCCGCCCTTAAGCCAAGCCATCGCCCGGCTTGAAGACCGCCTCGGCTTTCAACTCTTTATCCGTAGCAAGCGCGAAGTAGCATTAACTCTCGCCGGTAGCGCTTTTTTAGAAACGGCCTACACCACGCTTAACCATTTGGAAACAGGTATTCAGCGGGCACGTGATGTGGCTGGTGGCGTTGCAGGGCGACTGACGGTGACTACCGTATCTTTGGCGTATTACGAACCGGTATTGGATGCGCTGCGCCAGTTCCGAAAAAGTTTGCCGAACGTTGAGCTAGTGATCCAGGAGATGCCTTCTTCGCACCAGGTTAAAGCGCTGATGACTGGCAATTCGGACGTAGCGTTTATGCGCCACATGCCCATTCCAAACTCCATTCGCTCAAGAAAGGTGCTTGAAGAGAGTATCTTGTTGGCACTCCCCATTGATCACCCAAGCGTTAACAAGAGGTCGTTGGATTTAAGCGATTTTGCTCAGGAGGATTTCGTCTTTACACCCCAGGCACTGGGGCCCGGGTATTATCATCAGCTTATGGCGCTATGCGAAACGGCAGGCTTTTACCCGAGGATCAAGCAGGAGGCCGCTCAGTTGCATACCCTGGTCGGCCTTGTAGCTAGCGGATTCGGCATTGCGCTATTACCGGAGTGCATGGCAAATGCCGTATTAAATCATAAAGTCGCTTTTTGTCCGCTGCGCCCGATTGGCGATGATTCAAACGCGGTGCTTGGCTTATATATGAACTGGCACCATGACAACGCATCGCCCTTGCTTACCAAGTTTATTGGCATGATAGAAACCCATAGTGAACGGCATTCGGCCCAAGCCTGCCAACTGGATTGGACCGATAGCACTTAATCAAGCTTATGGATGACCATTGCCACCGCCAGCGCCATAAATATTACCCGTGGTAAAGCTGGACTCTTGCGAGGCCAAGAGCACGTAGGCACCGGCGAGCTCTGCCGGCTGGCCTGGGCGCCCCAGAGGACCGTCTTCACCGAAGCTTTGTACGGCTTCTTGCGGCTGGCCACCGCTGGGCTGAAGCGGGGTCCAGAACGGGCCGGGGGCCACGCCATTAACGCGAATGCCCTGCTCGGCAAGCTGCTTGGCCAGCGCCTTGGTAAACGCAATGATCGCCGCTTTGGTCATTGAGTAATCCAGCAGGATTTTAGGCGGATCGTAGGCCACCACCGAGGTGGTGTTGATAATCGCAGCACCTGCTTCCAGATGAGGCATCGCCGCCTGGGTTATCCAGTACATGGCGTAAAGATTGGTTTTCATTGTGGCATCGAAGTCATCATGGCTAAGCTCTGTGATCGAGGGCTTCCACTGCTGACGGGCGGCGTTATTAACCAGGATATCTAATCCACCCAGTTGCTGTACTGCCGTCTCGACCAGCTCACTACAAAATGCTTCATCACGGATATCACCGGGGATGGCAACCGCAGTGCGCCCTTCGGCCTCAATTAACTCAATCACTTCCCGGGCATCAGATTCCTCTTCAGGCAGGTAGTTGATTGCTACATCAGCACCCTCGCGTGCATAAGCAATGGCGGCTGCCCGGCCGATACCGGAATCCCCACCCGTGATTAGGGCCTTGCGGCCTTCCAGACGCCCGCTGCCACGGTAGCTCTCCTCACCGTGGTCAGGCCGTGGGTCCATTTCACTGGCAAGCCCCGGCCACTCCTGCGGCTGTTCAGAAAACGGCGGTGCGGGATATTGACTGGTCGGGTCCTGCTTTTGTGGCATAGAGCCTCCTGTAGAGCTTGCGCCAGCCGCACCAGTGCTGGCAGTGGGCTGTGAAGTGGATGATTGAGCGAAAGCGGGTGCGGCAATAGCGGCGGCCATACCGGTCGCTAAACCACCCACTACCTGGCGGCGTGAAGGATCGAACGAGTTGATCGGTTTCACCATAACCTCCTTGTCATTAGCCGTACTGGGATTCAACGTTTACCGATCTAGCGTAGCAGCCAGTACCCAGAACTAAATCAAAGCTCGCCTGACTTTATGATTCATTAAGAAGATTACCGACCGTTCAAAATGGGCAGTCAACGCCCATAAAGCGCAATTTTGTACAAGCTGAGGCAAGTCGCAAGCGTTAAACTAGCGCCATATCATTTTGATAAGGGGGCTTAGCAATGGGGCAATCGTCAAGCCGCTTTCAGTTCACTAAAAGTCAGCACATACCCACACTGAAAGTGCTACAGGCAGCGATGTTCGATTTTCGCTATGACCCTCACGCGCATGAAGAGTACGCCTTTGGGGTGACGCTTTCTGGGCGTCAGGACTTTTTCAGCGGTGGGCAATATCACCGCAGCCCGCCAGGCAACGTGATCATCTTTAACCCGGACGACGTTCATGACGGCCAACCAGGCGGTGACCGTACGCTTGATTACGTCATGCTGTATGTTCACCCCGACCAGGTGAAAGCCCTATTTGAAGGCGCCTTGGGTCAGGAAACGGCGTTTCACTTTCGATTCGACAGCACATTAGTGCAGGACACCACGCTACGCGAGCGGATAACAAGCGCGGCTCAGCTTATTACCACGACAACCGGCAGTCAGATTGATCAGGAAAATTCCCTCTACCAAGTCGTTGAGCGGATCACCCAGCTAGGCGGCGCCTACCAGCCAGGGCATACCTCTACCCGGCCTGATGCGCTACTCGGCTTGGCCAAGGAGTATATTCACGCGCACTTGGATACCGACCTATCGCTTGAAGCGATTAGCCAGGCCGCGCATCTTTCCAAGTTTCATTTCCTGCGGCTTTTCCGTCAGCAGTTAGGCATCACGCCCTACCAGTACGTAATCAACTGCCGGGTTAATGCGGCGTGTAGTGCACTTGAGCAAGGCGCTTCGCTTAGCGAGGTAACGTTTCGCTACGGCTTTACCGACCTTAGCCATTTCAACCGACGCTTTAAGCGCATATACGGCGTAACGCCCTACCAATATCAGCGCCATCTTATCTGCTGAATAGAGAGATCTTTATGTTAGCCATTATTGCTTACGCCTTAGGCGTAATGTATTCGCCTGGGCCGGTGAATTTTCTAGGGCTGAATGCCGGTATGAACGGGCAGACAAAAACCTCGCTAGGCTACTGTATGGGCGTAGGCACGGCGATGCTGCTACTGTTTTTACTCTTTGGCTGGGCCGGTGCCGCCTGGATCAACGGCCAGCTACTGATAGCGGTGAGCGTTATCGGCTGTGCCTATATTATTTACTTGGCGATACACATCGCTAAAGCGCGCGTGGATCTCGATTCAATCACCCAGCCACCGCTGACGTTACGCTATCGCGATGGACTGGTGCTACAGCTGCTAAACCCTAAAGGCATTGTGGCAACTTTACCCATCGCCACCCTGCAGTTTCCGGCTGCCGGTATTCAAGGGATCAGTTTAGTGGCTTGGTCGCTGGGATTAGCATTACTTGCCGCAGGAGCCCCCGGAAGCTACATATGGGTTGGCAGCTTAGTGGGTGGCCGGATAAAAAACCCTGCCTTTTTCAGGCGCTTTAATCAGTTGATGGCGTTGCTGCTGGTGGGCGTTGCTTTGTCTATTGGCTATGAGCATGTTTGGGTGCCTTTAGTAAGCACGTAGCATGATCGTTATACTTACTTTTTCTGACCATGGGGCGAGTAAATAGGCTGCTAGAGCCACCACTAATGGCAAGAATTACAGGTCGTAGGCTGTTAATACGAACGCAGGCCCGAATAGCCTCAACGACCAAAGGGGTTATCAGAGTTATAAAATTGACCAACCCTTTTTTTGGGGTTACAGTAACTCCAGGATTAAAATAAAGGGGCAGGAGGTGAATAGCAGAGAGCTGATTAAAGAACTGGAAACGGGTGGCTGGGAACTTGTCAGAGTAAAAGGCAGCCATCACCATTTCAGGCACCCAACCAAGCCCGGCACAGTGACCGTGCCACACCCCAAAAAGGATTTAAAAATCGGGCTGGTTAAAGGAATCAGAAAAAGCGCTGGCCTTGAATAAGGTTGGCCACTGCTGCCCCTACTAACGGAGGTCAACGCATGTTGTTTCCCATTGCCATTGAACGTGGCGACAATGATCACGCCTATGGCGTGACAGTACCCGATTTGCCCGGCTGCCACTCAGCAGGCGACAGCTTTGAAGAGGCGATGATTAACGCTAAGGAAGCTATCGAAGGCTGGTTGGAAGTGGCCGTGGAATACGGCGACCCCATTCCCGAAGCCACATCCATCGAACACCATATGGATAACCCTGATTTTGAGGGCTGGATTTGGGCTGTGGTGGATATTGATCTAACCCCTTACCTCGGTAAAAGTCACAAAATAAACGTCACTCTTCCCGACCTACTGCTCAAGCAGATTGATGACTTTGTGGCCGGCCACCCTGGGGATAAAACGCGAAGTGGCTTTCTCGCACGCGTCGCTATGGCGGAACTGACCAGAGCACGTAAGGGCGCATAATCCCTATTGCACACACTCGGCCATCCGATGTGCCGAGTGTTTATAGTGCCCATATCCTGCGTAAGGGTACTGAAGCGACGGTAAGACAAACATTGGTGTGGGTTGGATACATAGCTCGAAGTATCTGATGCTGCTTTTTTGTGCCTGCAGTTTTCAAAGGGCTGTTCTAGTCTATAAATAGAAAGAGCCAATTTGGCTTGTTCAAAGCAAACATCAGGCAAGCATAGGAGTAAAGCGATGAACCATGGATCGGATGAACAGCGTAACAAGGGCGAAGAAGCTCAAAAAGCTAAACAGACGATTGATAAAGACACGCCTCATGATGCCGATGCTCAGCAAAAAGCGTCACAGCATGAAGAGCCACGCCCTTATCGACCAGATGCCAACGTTGATAACCAGAAAAACGAAGAATCCCGTTCAGAGCCTGGCCACAATACATCTGGCAAAGCAGCGCCCATTCCAGGCGCTCAAGTAGTCAAGGAAAAGCGCGCTCATAAAGACAATATTGATCAGAAGTCTGATGAAGCCGACCCTAAAGGGAGCGAGTAGTTTAGGCCTGCAATCTTAACGGCTCCAACATTATGCAAGGAACCCCGTAAATTGCACTGCACCCAAAAGTTAGATACTCATCCAGCGATCAGGGTGCAGTTCATTAAAAAGCGGGCATATCATGATGCGGGTTACCTGCCTTACGACGCTTTAGCATGCAACGAAATACCAAGGGCTTTCGTCACCGTCATGATCGTTGCAAAGCTCGGGTTCCCATCAGCGGAAAGCGCTTTGTACAACCCCTCACGGGTCAACCCAGTATCACGTGCTAGTTGTGACATACCACGGGCGCGCGCGATATCCCCAAGCGCGGCAGCTACCAGCGCGGGATCGTCTTCCTCAAAGCAAGCCTCCAAGTATAGCGCCATATCCTCTTCAGTTTTTAGATGGTCAACGACATCCCATTTACGCAGTGTGCTCATGGCGCCTCCTTCAAATCGCGTGCTAATTGCTTCGCGATATCAATATCTTTTGCCTGAGTGGATTTATCACCACCTGCCAGCAAGATCACCAGCTCATACCCCTGCTGGACAAAATACACTCGGTAGCCAGGCCCGTATTGAATCCTGAGTTCTGATACCCCTTCACCAACAGGTTCACAATCCCCGAAGTTCCCCAACTCAACGCGGCGCACTCTGGCCAAAATCTTTGCCTTGGCTCTGCTATCTCGCAACTTCACGAACCAAGTCGAGTAGGTCTCGGTGACGGTAATCATTTTCATAATCAAAATGTAAACCACAGTTAACACTAAAGCAAGTAGTCTCTTCGGTGCCACCGGGCTCGTTATTCAGCAATATGGTGTTGATACTCTTACTTAGCGTTTACTCAACTATAGTGGGGCTACGGCACAGTATTTGCCGTCCTTCTCGCCAACACACAAAAGCAATGGAGAGATGTTATGCCCTCCACTAAGCATCAGGCCGTCGCTAGCCTATGCCTAATGGCTGCATTAGGTGCTGGAATAGCTCACGCACAAGACCAAGATGAAAACACCATCCCTCGGCTAGAAAGCACAACCTGTGCAACCCAAGCGCTAAAAGACCTCAATGCCAGTTGCTACACCTTCTACGGTCAGGAAAACTGGAACAATCCAAACGGGAGAACAATTGAGCTTCCTATAGGCGTTATCGATCCGGAAACTGAAAATGATGCCGATGCGGAAAGCGACCCCGTGGTCTTTTTTCCAGGCGGCCCAGGATACTCCATCCTCGGCAATGCTGATTACATTGAGCAACTGCGTAAGGATATTGGCAACCGCTCGCTAGTGGTGTTTGATCCTCGAGGCTTTAAACATGCCACCCCATCATTGGAGTGTCCTGGCTACGCGGGCGTGTCCCCCTACCACAACATTATCCACACCCCCGCTTTAACGGCTTCACTCGACCCTATGGAGCGGATGCAACACATCACTGACGAAGTCGCTGCTTGCTATCAAAAGCTTGAAGATGAAGCCGTTGAAATTGCCCAATATACGGAAAGCTCAACCTCACGCGATCTTGATGAGATTCGTAACCTGCTTGATTACGATAACGTGAATATTTTCGGCTCCTCTACAGGGAGTGGCACTGCGCTTTCTTATGTTCGTTATTATCCCGACAGTGTGAGAGCCGCCATTCTTGGTTGGCCCTGGTACACCAGCCTTCGCAATAGAGCGCCCTTGGATGAGTTTTACACCTTAAAACGTCGATTTACAGACGTTCTAGCCATGTGCGTTGAAGACAGCGAAGCTTGCCGAGAACAAGTCCCTGCATGGTTTTTAGCCATTGATAGAACGCGCCGCGCGCTGGACGACAAGCCCTATATTGCCCAAGTAGAATCAGAGGACGAACAGAAAACACTATACTTTGATGGTGCCGCCTTCCTCGACACGCTCTACCTGATGCTACCGCAATATTATGCTGAACTGCCTCGCATTGTTTCCCAGGTAACGGAGGGTGATTACTCGTCGCTGCATGACTTCTTCATGATTGACGATTACACCCCAGTGACTGAAGCACCTAACTATGCCATGGGCGCGTTCCTGGCTCAGGCCTGTAACGACATGGGAACCAATCGGCCCACGCCACAAGACTCATTAGCTGCGGTACAGCGCGAACCCGCCATTATTGGTTTTGAACCTATCTGGCTCTGTGCTTGGTGGGGCGAAGATGGTGACGTGCCACCCGAGCATAACGACATCGTAACGACAGAGACACCAGCCCTGGCGATCCATGGCCAGATGGACCCTTGTTGCGGTACTCGCTGGAGCGATGAGCTTACCGGCACCATGCCCAATCTCAAGGCTATCGAGATGCAGGCGCTGGGGCATAGCCCGGTCAATGAGTGTCGCTCCGCCGTAATTAAAGAATTTCTGGATGACCCACTGGCGCAGGTAGATACCAGCTGCCAAAACGAAGTGCCGCTTGCTGAATGGCAATTGGAGTAGTAAGCACGCTTTACCTTAAGTTGGCAAAATTCAGACCTGTGCTAACTCATAGTTACGCCAAAAGCCCGCAACCAGGCGGGCTTTTGCTTATGGATTCAAGAACAAGCGCCCTGACTAGAGGTAGAGGCAGTGACTTGGTACCTCAGCATAAAAGCCATTTTCAAATTTAAGTAGTGGTTTAGAAAGGTGAAGGGAGACCATACGGCTTTTTTCAATAAAACATAAAAATAACAAATATTTAAAACCCACTAACAGCTAAAAAAGTAAAGATACAATCCTAGCGGATTTTTTGTTAATAGGCATGGTGCTGGGCTTAGCCTGTCAATAACCTGTGGATGAAAAAATACCATATATGCTTGAATTGATTTTCCCATAGCCTATATATAGTATGCGTCGCGTCAGGCTAAGTTGATTAAGTTTAGGCTGACAAACGAAAAAAGCCCCAGTCGTGGGGACTAGGGCCTTTCGTAAGTATCAGGCGTTAGCGCGCCTTCAACATTTGGTAAAGGAGATTATCTGATGGAGAAAATTAACACATCTCGTGTAATTTTCAACATTAAGTTGAATAAATGGTTGACGATTAAGCCGGTCTACAATCCGTATATCGGGAGGTTAACACGATGAAAAGTATTGAAATCGTGTTGTATTTCTTTGACCTTACAATGAAGTTAACAGAGCTGACGTTAACGTTGTGGCCAAACTGGCCTACGTTGCTCTGATCAAATCAAGCCCGCTTCGGCGGGCTTTTGTGTCTGCTCACCGAAAACGCTGCACCTGCTCAATAGTGGCGCGCTTGCTCCGCCCTGCTCCATCGGCAAATTCATGTAGGTAACGTTCAATGGCATCGTGTAAAGTAACTCCCTTCCATTTAGCAGTCAGTACGCCACCAGGCGCGGCCAACTCCAGTTCCCGACGCTTCGCCCACTCAACGGCCATCGCTTTTTTAGGGAATGTTTTTGACTCTGAGTAGTCTGGTTGACCATTACGGGCAATGCGGATCTGCACCATATATGAGAAACTGCCGTCCTTTTTCCGGCGCTTCCGAATCGTTGCCATTTTTGCCACTCAGATGTACCAAATCAAAAGCGGCTCAAGTACCAAATATGTACCAACGAACCATGTAAAACGTCGCACAACCACTGTAAATATGAACAGTCATGAATGATAACACAACCCAGCAAACCCGCATGAAGTCTGGCACCGCCCGCCCTGAGCTGGATAGAACTTTCTCCGTCGCCCCCATGATGGACTGGACCACCCGGGACTACCGGGCGTTTGCGCGTACGTTAACCAAGCGGGCGCTGCTGTATACCGAGATGGTGACTACCGGGGCCGTTCTGCACGGCTCGCCGCGTGAGCGTTTTTTGGGTTACAGCGACGTGGAGCATCCGATCGCCCTGCAGCTGGGTGGTAGTGATTCAGGGGAGCTTGCCGAGTGCGCGGCGATTGCCGAGGCATGGGGCTATGACGAGGTCAATCTGAACGTGGGCTGCCCAAGTGATCGGGTACAGAACAACATGATTGGCGCCTGCCTGATGGGCTATCCAGAAAAAGTCGCCGATGCTGTGCGCGCTATGCAGGCCGCGGTGTCAATTCCGGTCACGGTGAAGTGTCGTATCGGGATTGATGACCAGGATGAAGATGCCGACCTGGCGCGCTTTATCGATATAGTCGCGGACGCCGGTTGTGAGACATTTACCGTGCATGCGCGCAAAGCGTGGCTTAAAGGTTTATCACCTAAAGAAAACCGCGATGTGCCGCCGCTTAACTACCCGCGCGTGCATCGTTTAAAGCAGGACCGCCCTGAGCTGCATATTGGCATCAACGGTGGGATTAAAACGCTTGAAGAGTGTCAGGCGCAGCTTGAACACGTAGATAGCGTGATGATTGGTCGTGAAGCCTACCAAAATCCCTGGTTACTCGCAGAGGTCGATGCGCTGCTTTACGGTAAGCCGGGGCCTATCGCTAGCCGTGTTGAGGCGGCCCAGGCGTTTCGCCCGTATATTCAGCAGCGGTTGGATGAAGGCGCAAAGCTTAACCATATTACCCGTCATCTGTTGGGGCTTTTTCAAGGCTGCCCCGGCGGCCGGCGTTTTCGGCGTCTGCTATCGGAACACGCGCATAAAGAAGGCGCCGGGTTACGTTTGTTTGATGATGCTGTTGGGCTGGTTAGCGAGCTTTCTCAAGAACAGTCTCAAGAGCAGGCACAAGAACGCGAACAGCCCGCTACGACTTAACGTAGCGGGCTGTGGTGGGCGGTAATTAATCTACGTTTGCTGGTTAGTTGCCGCGCACGCCTTTCTCGATACGCTCACCGACTTCCTGATCGATATTGCGCCAATATTCAAAAGCGCGCTCTAGAACCGGCTCAGTAACGCCATCCGAAAGGTGGCCAACTACGTTGGATACCAAGCGATCACGCGCAGCGTCGTCCATTACTTCACGCACCAACGTATGCGGCTGGCTCCAGTCATCATCGTCTTTACGCAAGGTATAGGCGGTACGCACAAACTCACCGCTTGTCGCCCATACGGCATCTTCCGGGAAGCGCTCGCCATCGGCTTTGGGGCCACCTTTGCTGTTCGGCGCATACACAGGGTCCGTTGCGTTATGCATTCGCATCGCCCCGCCCTGGGTATAGCTATTGACCGGACACTTGGGCGTATTGACCGGAATATGCTTGTAGTTCACCCCCAGGCGAGCCCGGTGGGCATCGGCATAGGAGATTGAACGCGCTAGCAGCATCTTGTCGGGTGAAAGCCCGGTGCCAGGCACCATATTGTTAGGCTCGAAGGCAGCCTGATTGATTTGGCTATGGAAGTCGGTAGGGTTTTCATTAAGGGTCAGCTTACCCACTTCCATCAGCGGATAGTCATCGTGGGGCCACACTTTGGTAAGATCAAAGGGATTATAGCGATACGTTTTAGCATCCTCGAAGGGCATGATCTGCATCTGCAGTGTCCAGGTGGGATACTCGCCGCGCTTGATGGCTTCAAACAGGTCACGACGGTGGTAATCCGCATCGTTACCGGCCATCTGGTCGGCCTGTTCCTGGGTCATGCACTTGATGCCCTGGTCGGTTTTGAAGTGGTACTTCACCCAGAACCGCTCACCCTCATCATTCACCCACATATAGGTATGGCTGGAGTAACCGTTCATGTGCCGCCACGTAGCGGGCACGCCACGATCGCCCATTAGCCACGCCACCTGGTGGGCAGACTCAGGCACCAGCGTCCAGAAATCCCACTGCATATCGTGATCACGCAGGCCGTTATCCGCCCGGCGCTTTTGCGAATGGATAAAGTGCTGGAACTTCATCGGGTCACGGACAAAGAACACGGGGGTGTTGTTACCCACCAGGTCGAAGTTGCCTTCTTCGGTATAGAACTTTATCGCAAAGCCGCGCGGATCGCGCCAGGTATCCGGGCTACCGCTTTCCCCGGCAACGGTTGAGAAGCGAATCAGTAAATCGGTTTTAGTGCCTTTTTTCAGAAATTTGGCTTTGGTGTACTTACTGACATCATGAGTGACTTCAAAATGGCCGAAGGCGCCGCTACCCTTGGCGTGAGGCTGACGATCAGGAATCATCTCCCGGTTGAACGCCGCCATTTGCTCCATCAGAAAATGATCGTGTAGAACGATGGGTCCATCGGGTCCTACTGAAAGCGAATGCTCATCGCTTGAAACCGGAATACCGGCACCTGTCGTCGTATGTTTAGGATTACCGCTCGTCATTACCTTTCCTCCATGTCACGGCTGGCACGGCGCCTGGGCGCCGTTTTTTATAAAATCTATGTTTTTAATAAATTTTATGTACTGAGCAGTCGTTGTTATTTTTAATTTAAGCTAATAAGACTCACCAAAGGTATAGTCAAGCGTGGAGGATTACGCCATTTATCTGACTGAATTGCTTATTTATTGAGCCGATAGGCTTTTTATATGACGCGATTAATACAGCGCGTCGGGCAAAGGCGTAAGACTTGAGTGAAAGCTTTCAATCGCGGTTTCCGCCTCTTCAATCTCATCAAACCGGGCAATGTGATAAAGCGCTTCGCCTTCATTGGCAAGCGGCAAACGACTCATGCCGATCACAATGCCATCAGCCATCGATTTAACTTCATCTTCCTGATTGCCAAACGGATCGGCGACTTTTCCCAGCACCTCGCCTTTAGCCACCCGGGCGCCCAAACGCACCTGGGGCCTTAAAATGCCGTCGATAGGCGCGCGCGCCCAGCTAGATCCATTGGCAAGCTCTGCTGGCGCCGTCGAGCGCCGACGCTGTTCACCGGTTAGCATATCTAAGCGGCGCATCACACGTAGTACGCCCCGCACGCCCGGGGCGATGGCCCACTCGTCAAACCGTAGCGCTTCGCCCGCTTCATAGGTAAGCACAGGAATACCGCGTCCTTGCGCATAGTGGCGCAGGCTCCCTTCACGCAGCTCGGCATTGAGTATCACCGGTGCGCCAAAGGCATCCGCCATGCGCTCGGTTTCACTACCTGGGCTTAGCTGCGCGCGAATTTGCGGCAAGTTGGTCCGGTGGATAGCGCCGGTGTGCAGGTCGATAATATGCGTGGCCTTATCCACGATCTGCTCGCGAAACAGCGCGGCAATTCGCCCCCCCAGGGAGCCTGTCTCACTCCCAGGAAAACAGCGGTTAAGGTCACGCCGGTCTGGCAGATAGCGGGTCTGCTGCAAAAAACCAAACACGTTGACTACGGGCACGGCTATTAACGTGCCGCGCAGGCTTTTGATAGCTTTTGAGCGCAGCAGGCGACGGACGATTTCCACGCCATTGATTTCATCACCATGAATCCCGCCGCACACCAGCATAACGGGCCCCTCTTTGCGCCCGTGTACGACTTCAACCGTAATATGCAGGGGTGTATGGGTGTAAAGACGCGCAACCGGCACGTCGATTTGTGAACGTTGGCCGGGCTCTACGGTATGCCCAGCGAGTTGAAAAGCTGCTCGCGCCATCTTGAAATTCCTATTACCAGCGGTATTCCCACGCATGCACGATGGCATTCACCAAGTGATGCTATAAGCCTAAACGCCCATTCGCAGGGTTAGCGCCTGTGCGTTATGGAAGGCATACAAAGTTGATAACACATGTAATGCGTTTAATCATCTATCCATACAGTTTTGAATGTAAAAATCGTGGCGTATCAGATAAAATAAGATCATCTTGTGTCATTACTGAGGTTGCGTTTCCATGGCAAGAAAGACCAAAGCGGAAGCGGCTGCTACTCGTGAAGCGCTGCTGGATGCTGCCGAGGAGGTATTTTTTGCAAAGGGTGTCGCACGCACGTCTCTTGAGCAGATTGCTCGGCATGCAGGGTTAACCCGTGGCGCGGTCTACTGGCATTTTAAAAACAAGGGCGACCTGTTCATGGCACTGGTGGAACGCGTACGCATGCCGTTCCAGTCGTTGATGGACGCCGTCAGTAAAGCCGACGAAAAGCTTTCCCCGATGGAGGCCATTCGGCTTGCCTGCCATGCGGGCCTAGCACGTCTTGAGCAACCTTCTCATCAGCGTATCCTGTCGATTTTACTGCATCGCTGCGAATTTTTTAGCGATATCAATCCACTCGCCATGCAGGATGAGATCGGTGAAGAGTGTTTTTCCGAAATGCTGATCGTATTCAAGGAAGCCGAACACCAGCAGCTGCTGCGTGAAGATCTAACCCCTGAAGTCGCGACCCGCATGATGCAGTCGGTACTTGGTGGCCTTTTCCACGACTGGCTGCGCACTCCGCATGCGTTTTCCATACGCCAACGTGGCGGCGAACTGATTGACACCTTGATACGTATCATGCACCGCTAGCCCATGACATTCGCTGCAATGCAGCAATCTACCTATACTGGGATGACTGCAGGCTTTGGAGCATCCCATGGACGCCCTGGAATTTATCCGCGTACGCGAACTAGAAGTTGCCATACGTATTTGGAACCCTAACGCACCGCGCACGCTGGTAGCTTGGCACGGTTTAGCCCGCCACGGTGGCGACTTTAACGCCTTCGCCCGCGCACTGGGTGATGAATGGCGGGTTATTGCTCCCGATACGCCGGGCAGAGGGCTTTCCAGCTGGTCACTTTTTCCCTCCCACGATTATCTTTATAGCCACTACGTTAATGTTGCCATTGCGGTATTGGATCACTTCAAGCTTGAGCAAACCGACTGGCTGGGCACCTCCATGGGCGGCTTGCTAGGCATACAGTTGGCCGCCCACGCTGAGCACAGCAAGCGCATCTCGCGCCTCATACTTAACGATGTTGGGCCTGAGTTAAATAATAATGGGCTGATTGAGCTGGCAAGCTACTTTAGTACTCATCATCGCTTCACTACCTTGAGTGAATTGTATGCTGAGCTAAGAGAGCATTACGCAAGCTTTGGCATTCAGGAAGAAGCGACCTGGCGTGAGCTATTGCTAAGCAGTGCTCGCCGCCTGCCTGATGGCAGTTGGACCCACCATTTCGATCCGCGCATCAACAAGCAGTTTATTCACGATACTCCACGGGATATGTGGAAGGATTGGGCAGCTATTCGCTGCCCGGTCATGGTCATTCGTGGCGAGCACTCGACACTGCTGGATGCAGCCACTTTGCCACGCATGTCAAAAGATCAGCCTGAGCTGGTAACGCTGACCGCGCCCGGCTGCGGGCATGCGCCAATGTTAGACCGCTTAGAACAAGTGGCCCCCATTCGTCAGTTCCTTCAGCAGCCGCTACCCGCCCACTCAATATCTTCTCGACCATCCAGCACTACCGCCAATGACGCGTTACCCATAGGACGATGGCTAACAAGGCAGTGGCGGCGCTGGTTCAAGTAATGTGTAGCGTTAGGTCGAATATCCTGCGTCATGACCTTTATGGTTAAGGCGCAGTTTATTCAACCGTACCCGGGTATCCAGATATGTTTGCTCGGTGACACTGCGATAAGCGCTTTCATCGGCCAGGTATTTCACCAGTACACGGCGCTCGCCCTCTTGAGGGCAGTCGCCCTGCTTACAGTGTAGCCTTACGCGGCTATTCGGTTCATTTTCAATGACCGCGGTAGCAAATTCATTGCCTTCACGTTCAGATACCACCACCGTGGCACCTAACAGGCAGCGCCGTGTGAACGGCTTATAGCGATGCAAATTACGCTGCAGCATATGACACATCATGGCGGCGATGGGTGAGGCAATCGCAAACACTATCCATAAGACAAGTACACCCACCGGCACTCGCAGCATACCCAACGACAGCCAGCGTAATGCTAAAAGCTCAATGACTAATGAAAGCGCTCCCGCCACGACGATTAGAAACGTTAGGGCCAGCGTGGCTGGCACACCCGCAAACCCTAACGATACCAATGTGCTGGCCATATGGTCGTCGCGCAGGCTGTCACGCTCAAACAGCTCAAGCGGGGCGATTCGCACCAGCACTAATAACCAATAAAGCCCGACTAGAGCAAGCAGGAAAGTAAACACTATAGTGGGAAACTGCAGTGCAGCAGAAACAAACGGTTGCATGGCGTGTCCTCCTCCAGGCATATCGCCCGGTGTTGTTTTCGCTTGCGATGATTTTATTAGTTCAAGCTGAAAACGATTTACCTCTTTTAGGGTAGTCTAAACTATCCTTTTCTGCCGCTGAGTGTCTTGACGCGGGTCACCCCAACCTAAAAAAACGGGTGCTGCCCGAAGGCAACACCCGCTCATTAACCACTTAGCGTTTTAATCAAGCATCACTGTTGGTCGTGCTCCAGCGCTGGCTTTTGATTATCACGATTAGGGTGGCGTTTGCGATACAGCCAATCAGATACAGTGGCAATCATGGCGTAGAAACTGGGGATAAACAGACTGCCCAGAATCGCAACCGATGCCATGCCCACAGCAACCGTGGTGCCGATATGGTGGCTGCTGACGTCACTTGCGCCGGTAGCCAATGCCAGCGGTAAGGTACCGAAGATAAACGCAAGCGATGTCATAACGATCGGCCGGAAGCGTAGCTCCGCCGCGGTAATCGCTGCCTCACGAATCGACTTGCCCTGCTCTTTACGCTGCAGCTCGGCAAACTCCACAATCAAAATGGCGTTCTTCGCTGCTAGCCCCACGACCACCAGCATACCGATCTGGACATACACACTGGTATCAAGTCCGCGTAACGCAATACCCCCGATGCCGCCCAAGAAGGCAAACGGTGTGGCGGTCAGTACCGCCAGCGGCAGCGACCAGCTTTCGTACTGAGCAGCCAGGATCAGGAAGACCATCATGATACCAAACACAATGGCGAGCATCGCCGTATTACCCAGGTTGGCTTCCTGGTAGGCCGTACCGGTCCACCCCATGCCCCAGTTCGGGCCTAGTGTGTCCATAACCACCTGATCCATGGCTTCAATCGCCTGAGTCGAGCTATAACCGGGAGCCGCTCCCCCCTGGAACTGCGCACCGGTATATACCCCAAAGCGTGAAACGACCGAGGGACCCACCTGACGCTCCAGCGTGACAAACTCAGACAGCGGAATACGTTCGCCATTGCCGCCACGCACAAAGACGCTACTCACGTCATCCGGCGTTTTACGGAAGGTATCCTCGTTTTGCAGGTACACCTGAAAGTTACGGTTTTGATAACTGAAGAAGTTAACAAATCCATTACCGAAGGTGTTGGCAAGCGCTGAGTTGATATTTTCCAGCGCCACGCCATAGCTCAAGGCTTTTTGCTGATCAATTTCAGCCCGGTACGAAGGCACGTTTACGTTAAACGTGGAGAACACCTGATTTAACGCCGGATGCTGGTTTGCCGCCCCCATGATCTGCAGCGAGGCTTCGTAAAGCTCGCGAGGTGAAGCACCATCAAACGATTGCAGGTAGCCGGTGAAACCGCCCGTCGTTGAAAGCCCCATAATCGGCGGAACGTTAAAGGCCATAGCCGAACCGCCGTCAATACTCGACCCAAGCTGCATGATCTGCCCGACCAAAGAGCCGGCCGTCAGGTCACGATCGCCCCAGGGCACCATGTTAACGAAGATAATCCCACGCGCTGTATTCACCGCGCTTGCCAAAATGTCATAGCCCGCTATCGCTGAGGAATACTGCACGCCAGGAATATCTTCAATAGCGGAGCTTAGCTTCGCCATATACGTTTGGGTACGATCAAGCGAAGCCGCATCGGGTAGCGATACGCTGACCAGCACAATCCCCTGATCGGTTTCCGGCACAAGCGTTGAAGGTGTATTAACGAACAGCCAGTAAGAACCCGCTCCGACCGCAATCGTCAACGCCAACGCCAGTACCCAAAAGCGCACCAGCTTTACCACAAACCACATGTAAACCGCGGTGATGCCAGCAAACAAGCGGTCAAACAGGCGCAGCGGCGTCGTAATTGCCCGTTTGAAAGCCGATTGACGCGTATGGTGCAGGTTGTGCTTGATAAAGATGGCCGAAAGCGCAGGCGTAAACGTCAACGCCATCAAGGCTGACAGGGCCACCGAAATCGCCACGGTAATCGCGAACTGTTGATAAATCTGCCCGGTAAAACCACCCAGGAAGGCAACCGGCACGAAGACCGCAGCCATAATCAGGGAGGTAGCAATAACCGGCCCACCGACTTCTTTCATGGCGCGAATCGTGGCGTCATGAACAGAAATATCATCTTCTTCACTCAGCACACGCTCGACGTTTTCCACAACGAGTATCGCGTCATCCACCACGATCCCTATCGAAAGTACCAGGGCAAACAGCGTGAGCAGGTTGATCGAGAAGTCGAACAGGTAAAAGCCTGCAAAGGTACCGATGACCGAGACAGGAACCACCGACATGGCAATAACGGTGAAACGCCAGTTCTGCAGAAAGATAAACAGAATAACGATAACGATCAGGAAGGCTTCGATAAAGGTATGAAATACCGTTTCTACCGATGCATCGATAAACTGCGTGGTGTCATAGGGCGTTACATACTCAAGCCCAGGCGGGAAACGCCCGGCCAGATCATTCATTGTCGCCCGCACCGCATCGGCGGTTGCCAAAGCATTGGCGCCCGGCTGCTGGTTAATGATGATAGGCGTCATGGTGGAGCCATTCAGCCGTGCATCGATCCCATAAAACGAGGCGCCCAATTCGATACGCGCTACGTCCTGAAGACGCAGTGATGAGCCATCGGGATTAGTGCGCAGATAGATATTGCGGAAGTCATCCGTATTGGAAAGACGACCGCCAGCGGTGATCGTGTAGGTATAGGCACGCGGCTCACCCTGCGGGGTTGCCGCCAGGTTACCTGCCGGGATTTCAGTGTTTTGCGAGCGAATGGCGCTGGCGACTTCACTCGGGGTCAAGTCGTACTGGGCCAGCTTATCGGGATCCATCCAGATACGCATGGCGAACTCGCCGCCACCCAACACCTCGGCGTTACCTACGCCAGGCACCTGGCGCAGTTCATCAAGAACGTTAAGGGTGGCGTAGTTCTGCATGTAAACGTTGTTGTAGTCGCCGCTGGGTGACGTCAGGGCGATCAACATCAAGATGGAGTCAGAGCGCAGTTCAACGGTTACACCCTGAGACTGCACCTGCTCAGGCAGCTGCGAAAGCGCTCCCTGTACACGGTTATTGACGTTGATGGTATTGATATCACCATCGGTGCCGATATTGAACGCCACGCTCAGGCTCATGATGCCGTTATCAGCGCTGTTTGAGGTCATGTATAGCATGTCCTCTACACCGTTGATCGCCTCAGCGAGCGGCGCCGCCACCGTTTGCGCAACGGTTTCAGCATCCGCACCGGGGAACTGAGCCTGCACCGATACGGTGGGCGGCACCACGCTGGGATACTGCTCGATCGGCAGTATCCGCATGGCCATAGTGCCTACCAGTGTCAGGATAATCGCCAGTACCGTGGCGAAAATCGGACGACTGATAAAGAAGTTAGAGAGATTCATTATTGTGCACCCTCTTCCCCTTCACCTGGCGGCGTTGCGCCAGCGCCGTCGGTCATTTCTGACGCGGCTTCAGCCTGTTGCTGCTGTTCTTTCGCTTCGGCTTCTTCAACGCTTTCCACCAGCTCATCGGCATTGCCGTTAAAGGGCTGCGGATCAATCGCCATGCCGGGTTCTAGACCCGCTGGGTCACCCACTACTACACGGTCGCCCTCTTCCAGACCACCGGCAATCAGCTGCCAGGGGCCAGCCACTTCGCCTAGCTGTATGGTGCGCTCGCGTGCCAGATCCTCTTCATCCAGCACAAATACTCGCGGCCCCATCAAGCCTTGGGTGACCGCAATTTCCGGCACGGCAAACACGTTAAAGCGCCTTAAACCGTCAAGGCTCACACGTACGAACTGACCGGGCAGGATAGCGCCATCAGGGTTATCAAACGTGGCAGACGCCTGAACCGTACTGGTTCCACCATCCACCCGCGAGCCCAAAAACTCTAAACGCCCTTCCAGTTCAGAGTCGTCTGAACCGCTTAAGCCTGGCACACGCAGGCGCGCAGTAATATTGGAAGCATCACCGGCTTCGTTTAACTGACGACGCAGCTCAAAGGCATCGCGCTGGGGCATCTGGAAGCGTACTTCCAGCGGATCCAGTGGCGTGATGGTGGCAAGTTCTGTTCCGGAGTTAACGAAGTTGCCCACGTTGATCTGGCTCAAGCTGATCATGCCGGAGACAGGCGCTGATACGTTGGCATAGCCAAGGTCTAGATTGGCGCTGGTTAAGGCAGCTTCTGCCTGGGCAACATTAGCTTGCGCCACGCGCTGCTCTGCCTGCGCCTGATCATACTGCTGACGGCTTACCGAGTTCTGGCCTAACAGCTGCTCAAAACGCTGGGCATCGCGCTGGGCACGAGAATATTCGGCACGTGCACTTTGCAGATCGGCTTCGCGCTGGTTGACCGTTGCCTGATAAAGATCAGGTTCGATGGTATAAAGCGAATCACCTTCTTCCACCATCTGGCCCGGCTCAAAATGACGCTCCTCCAGATAGCCACTTACCCGGGCCACCAGGGTCACTTCGCTATCACTGCGTAACAACGATGGGTAGGATTTGTTAAGCGGAATATCCTGGCGCGCCATTTCGGCCACTTCTACCTTATGAGGCGGCGCTTCTTGCTGAGCGCCCTGTTCCTCTGGAGGCTGTTCTTGGCCACAGGCCGTCAGCGCTAGCGCAGCAATCAGCGTTACTAGACTCGCTCGGCCTGAGTGAATCACCTTTCTCATACTTGATATCCCTTGATCTTTCGAAACGTTGACTAACGGCGCCACGCTGCTTTTAAGCGACGCTAAACTTATAAAGCTTGGTCGCTAGTCTGAAGCCATGTCTATTACTATTTGTTACATACCGGGAGTGGGCGGAGCCCCAATATCCATGGCACGCTGATAATCGTCTTCACCGCCATCGGGCAGGGTAAAGCTTACCTGTTCACCGGTTAGCCAGGCGTTAACTTCTTCGATTGCCGGTACGTCAAGCAGGCCTGACTGCTGGCGCAGTGAAAGAAGATTCACCACATAGTCGTAACGGGCTTCCGCATAGTTGGCGATAGCGTTGTAGTAGTTCTGCTCGGCATTTAATACGTCAACAATATTACGCGTACCGACTTCATAGCCTGCCCGCGTGGCTTCCAGTGCACTTTGTGTAGATACAATGGCCTGTTGACGCGCTTCAACTGTTTCGACGTTGTTACTTACCTGGGTATAGAGCGAACGTACCTGCTGGATGGTGGTGCGGCGCTGTGACTCAAACTCGTACTGCGTGCTTTCTAGCTGGTAAGTCCCCTGGCGAATGCTCGCACTGGTACTACCGCCGGTGTAGATAGGCAGGTTGGCAGATACGCCAATCTGGCTTGAGGCGTCATAGCCGCTGACAGCATCAAGGTCACTGTCGGCATGCTGGTAGTTAGCAAATGCCTGGAAGGTCGGCAGACGGCCAGCACGAGCGATATCAACACCCACACGGGAAATTTCGATTCCCGCCTGCTGAGCAAGCACTTGCGGGTTACGCTGGATGGCTTGCTCGACCCAGTAATCGCGGTCGTTGGTGGGTACGCCAACCGGCATATCGCCCAGCGAGTCGATATCGGCATAACGCTGGCCGGTTAACTGCTCAAGTACTTCAAAAGCCACCTGAAGATTGCTTTCTGCCGCAATACGATCGGCACGCGACTGGTCAAAGCTTGCCCGCGCTTCTTCCACTTCGGTAATCGCAATCAAGCCCACTTCAAACTGTTCGCTGGCCTGCTCTAACTGGCGCCCGATAGCACGCTCTTGAGCCTGCCTGGCTTCTAGCACCTCGTTGGCCCGCAGAATATCGAAATAAGCGCTCGCCACATCAATCAGTAACTGCTGCTCAGTCGCGGCCAGCAAATACACCTGCTGGTCAATCTGGCGCTCGGCTTGGGTTACCTGCTGGCGCGTGACTTCGTTAAACAGTATCTGGGTGGCTTCCAAGGTAAGCGACAGGCTGTTGTAGCGGTCTTCACCACCACCGACACCCACGCCTGCACCGGTTCCCGCGTCGGTTCCGGCTCCTGGAGCTCTGGCGGACGACTGGCTTTCAAACTGTTCGTGATGTACCACGTTGCCTGATGCATTTACCTGGGGCAGCAACCCGCCACGCGCGACATCCCGCGCGGCTTCCACACCAGAATACTGGGCGCGCGCCGAGTTCAATGCAGCATTATTGCTCAATGCATCGCGGGTAATGGTGACAAGGTCAGCCGCCTGTGCGGGCAGCACAACAGACGCGGTAAGAACAGCCAATAATAAGGGTCGTAAAGGGGCATTGACTGCCCAGTGTGCCAGTCGCATGGAAGTGCCTCTAGGTGTCAACGAAGGGTGGTGCTGCAAGTAAGCCATTTATAAAGAATGGCATTATAGTTACATTCATGTATGTATGCTAGACTTGAAGTCTGCCTAATTGTATGTACACAGCATTGTCAAGGCGTGCCCCTTTACCCTAGACCAAAGCATCGTATGAAGGCACTTTTTTAGCGCTATTGAGGCTTAAGATTTTCTGCAATCATTCTGCGCGTTGGTGCTAAGCCGCTGGCTTACCTTGAATAAGACTCCAGTACTGCCACGCAGCGCTCTACTCCGCTGCGGTAGCTAGCACCAAAGAGTAGTAAATGATTAATCAATGGATACAGCTGAAAAAGCGCTTCTCGCCTTGGCCAATCAGCCGGGGCGTCCCCTTCCCAATAGGCATCAAAAAACGCCCTTCCCGGTGAACCAAACAGCGTCAGCATAGCTAAGTCGACCTCTGGATAATGGCGGTAAACAGCAGGGTCGATCACGGCGGGGCCACGTGTTGTGACTAGCACATTGCCAGACCATAAGTCTCCATGCAGAAGGCTTGCAGGTGTGTCTGGCAGCCAATCTTCAAGCTGGAAGGCGATATGCTCGATACGTGTGCGTAGTGCCTGCTCAATCAAACCTTGCTGAAAGCAGGCATCACTAAGCGGTAACAGACGCCGTTCTCGTTGAAAAGCACGCCCATCCTTAAGCGGCGCATTGGGCTGTGGCGTTCGCCCGCAAGCATTATCCTGATGCCAACCATGGGCTTCACCGATAGCGCTATGCAGCTCACGCAGACCTTCCCCCAACACGCTATCGCTGGCGGGTTCACTGGGTTGAGTAGGCAGTGATTCAAGTAGCAGCCACTCTTCATACAGCCCTAACACCTCGGGCACGATAAGCGTTTTACACGCCCCTTTAAGAGCGCGTAACCCTTCAGCCTCACCGCGCAGCCGCTCGGCCTTGTCATGCTTGACAATCACTTGACCCTGGGAAGTTTCAAGCGCATACACCGCAGCGCTATCCCCGCCGCTGAGAGGCCTTAGCTGGCCGGTAGGTCGTATTGCCTGGGCTTCAAGTAGTTCACGCAGGGTGGCATTCATGAACATCTCCGCTGGGTAGCTGGGCTTCCCAGTGTGCCTGTTACTCCCTGCGTGCGTCGATGCTCTGAATGCCTGAGCGCCTGAAAGACTGAGTACCTGAAAGACTGAGCGTCTTAAAGAATGAAAGCTATACGCCCTGGTGGCGCTGCTTCAGCGCCTGGGTGTAGCGTGTATAAACATCCTGATAGGCTTCAACGCGGGCCAGGTTGGGCTCGGCAAGCGATTGGGCATCAAGGTGAACCATACGCTGACACAACGATTCCAGGGTAACGCCCTGAGAACGCTGATCACACCAGGCGGCCTGAATCGCCGCGCCTAATGCAGCGGCGTCGGTAATCTCAGGGCAAATCACTTCGGTGCCAGTAATATCGGCCACCATTTGCCGCCATATTGGACTATTGGCACCACCGCCGATCAGACGAATCTGGCTCGCGCCCGCCGTTAAATCACCCAGCAGTTCAAGCCCATAGCGCAGCCCAAACGTTGCCCCTTCCACCACCGCGCGGCAAAGGTTTGCCTGGGTGGTATTTAAACTGGTCAAGCCCAGAAAATCCGCCGAGGCTTCCGGCAGCATTGGCACGCGTTCGCCGTTGAAAAATGGCAGCACGGTAACCCCTTCAGCGCCCACCGGGGCGTTGGCTACCTGCTCGCTAAACGCGGCCAGATCCAAACCAAACAGTTCGCGTATCCGGGTAGTCGCCGAGGTAACGTTCATGGTGCAAATAAGCGGCAGCCAGCCACCGGTGCTCGAGCAAAAATTCGCCACCATGGCGTTATCGCAGATAACCGGCTCAGGCGAGTAGGCGCATACAGTACCGGACGTCCCCAGGCTTAGCGTTATTAGCCCTGGGGTGATATTGCCGGTGCCTATGGCGCCCAGCATATTATCGCCACCTCCTGAGGACACTACCACGTCATCGCCAAGCCCTAGCTCGCGGGCGGCAAGCGAGCGCACAACCCCGGCAGGCTCATAGGCTTCCAACAGCCGCGGCAGTACGCGCTGCGGATCAAGTTCGGGGGCTATCTCTGCGAATACATCTAACTGCCAGCGCCGCGTTCGGGTATCAAAATAGCCGGTGCCCGACGCGTCGCCCGCTTCGGTCACGCGCTCGCCGGTTAGCCAAAAATTCAGGTAATCGTGGGGCAACAACAGACTATCGATGCGCCGATAGGCATCCGGCTGATGTTCTCGCAGCCAGGCAATTTTGGAGGCGGTATAGCCGGTTTGCAGTACAAGGCCGAGCTTTTCCAGGCAGCCAGCCTCGCCGCCTAAGCGGGTGACAAGGTCGCTATTCTGCGCACTGGTTTCGGTATCACACCAAAGCTTGGCGGGATAAACCGGCGCGCCGTCAGCATCGAGTGCCACCATGCCGTGCTGCTGACCTGAAATGCCGATCCCCCGCACCTGCTCGGCGCTTATCCCTGCGCGCTCCAGGGCGCTAAAAAAAGCCCCTTTTAAAGCAGCAAGCCATTCAGACGGCGCCTGTTCGCGCCGCCCGTTTTCGCCCTCATCCAGCCGGTGTGGCCGGCTTGCCTCGCCAAGAATTGCGCCCCGTTCGACATCAACCACCACGACCTTGGTACTTTGCGTACCGCAATCCACTCCGATATACATCACAGCGTTCCTTTGGAGGCCACAAGTGCTTGCAGCGTAACCCGTGCGCCGAGCTTATGCAGCGAGTTAAGCGTTTGCACATAGGCCTCATGAAAGCGCGGGTGGTCGGCTAAGTCGCCAAACAGTTCACGGTTGTCGATAAATGCACTCGGCCGGGTACGGTTTTCGGCGGCAATCGCGGTGAGCGTGTCTTTTAAGCGGTCCACTATTTCGATAGGTGCGCCCTGCTCGTCGATACCTTCAGCGTAGCGTGCCCAGCTGGCCACTACCGCAGCACTGCGCTTGACCTCACCACCGTGGGCCAGCTGGTGATGAATCACCGGCACCAGCCACTTGGGAATACGGTCTGAGCTTTCCGCACACAGCCGCGCCAACGTGTCCTTGATTTCCGGATTGGCGAAACGCTCAATCAGGGTTAAGCGGTAAGTCTCCAGATCCACGCCCGGTACCGGGGCCAGCGTGGGCGAACCCTCTTCGCGCATATAGCCCAGCAAAAAGTCCACAAATAGCGGATCCTGGCAAACCTCGTGGGCATAGCGATAGCCCGCTAAATAACCAAAATAGGTGAGCGCCTGATGGCTGGCATTTAAAAGCCGCAGCTTCATCAATTCATAAGGCTCGACATCCTCAACCACCTGCACGCCTGCCTGCTCAACCGGCGGGCGGCCCAGCGGGAAGTGGTCTTCCAGCACCCATTGGGTAAACGGCTCACACACCACGGGCCAGGCATCCTCAATACCAAAGCGATGCGCCAGCTCGTCGATATCCGCCTGTGCGGTAACGGGCGTGATGCGGTCCACCATGGCGTTGGGAAACGCGACTTCTGCAGCAAGCCACTCGCCCAGTTGGCTATCACGGGCGCGGGCGTAGGCTGTGAACATGCGCTTGGCCACATCGCCATTGCCTTGAATGTTGTCACACGACATCACGGTAAACGGCGCGATGCCACGCTCGCGTCGGCGTACCAGCGCCTCAACGACTAAGCCAAAACTGGTCGAGGGCTTTTCAGGATGGGCAAGGTCATCGCACACCTGGGGGTTTTCAAGATTGAACTCGCCGGTCACCGGGTGAAAGTTGTAACCCCCTTCGGTCACGGTGAGCGACACGATCCGAATCGCCGGGTCGGCCATCTGCTCAATCACCGCCTCCGAGTCTTCCGGGGCAAACAGGTAGTCCACCATACTGCCGATGACCCGCGGCGCGTACTCGCCGTCAGGGTGCTTAACGACCAGGGTATACAGATGATCCTGCGCGGCGAGCGCCTGCTGCATGCGTTTATCGCCCGGCATGACGCCAACCCCGACGACTCCCCAGTCAAGCGCCAGCCCCTGATTCATCAACGCATCAAGATACATCGCCTGATGAGCACGGTGGAAACCGCCCACGCCAATATGCACGATGCCCGGCGTTACCGTGCTCCGGTCATAAAGGGGAGTGCCAATGGGGGAGCCTAGTTTGCCCACATTGTGATTATTAAGCTGGGTCATCATCGCTCTCCTGGTAAGGAACTGGCTACAAAGGCGCCGCCGCCGGTAATCATCGCCACTTTATGGGTTAGCTTCATTGCCGCCCCGCTATTATCGAATGCTGATAGCCAACGGATCAGCTGGCGGCACGTACCTGCCACTCATTCACCAGCGCGCCAAGCCCCTGCATATGCTCCAAAATGCGCCAGGCGCCCGCTTGTTGAAGTCGCCCAGGCTGTTCGGCATCCACATGGCTTGCGCCGACAAAGCCAATCACGCACATACCGGCGGCGCGGGCAGCGGTAACACCGGCCACGCTGTCTTCTATCACCAGGCAATCACTGGGTAGGCAACCCAGCTCAGCGGCGGCGAGCAGGTAAAGCGCCGGATCAGGCTTTGGGTTAGCGACCTGGTCGGCGGTAAAAATGGACGTGCCCTTGCCAAACGCCTCGGCCAGCTGGGTGCTGGAAAGCGACGCCACTACCCGCTTGCGACGGCTGTTGGACACCACCGCCTTGGCCAAGGGAATCGCAAGCACGGCGTCATAGGCGCCCGCCATGGGATTAAGCTCGCACGCCAAGCGCTCCTCGATAGCCGTATCCATCAGCTCGGTGGCGTTATCTGGTAACGTATACGCGCTGTGCTGCTCAAGATATTTAAGGATATCGCCCGTGGTCATCCCCAGCGCCTGGCTTAACCGCTCGGCAACGTTTACATCCGGCAGCCACAGGCCGAGATACTCTTCCAGTACACCTTCCGCCAGCGCTTCGCTATCGACCAGTACGCCATCGCAATCAAAAATAACCACCTTCATACCGGGGCCTCGGCGGCACCCGGGGTACGGTTATCCTGACGGGTCAGCCCTGCCAACGGATGCTGGGTAAGGCTTGTCAGCGCACGGCCATCGCTATCAAACAGATGCGCGCGCTCCGGGGCGAAGCTAAAGCGCACGGTTTCATGCGCCCGGTAGCCCACATCGCCATCGGCCATCAGGGTTACCAGCAGTTCGCCCATACGCACATACAGCGATGTTTGCCCGCCCAGACGCTCAAGCACTTCAATTTGACCGCTTAACGCGCCCGCCTCATCCAGCACCAGGTGTTCTGGCCGGACACCCAGTTCTAGCGTTGCGTGCTGCTCAAGGGTCTGACCATCGGCGGGCACCGTGCACTCTCCTCCACCGGGCAAGCGAACGTGAACACCCTCAGGCGATACGCTTAACAAGTCGACATTAAAGAAATTCATCTTGGGCGAGCCGATAAAGCCCGCTACAAAGCGGTTAGCCGGGTGATGATAGAGCGCCATGGGTGAGCCCACCTGCTCAACCACGCCATCATGCAGCACGACAATCTTGTCGGCCATGGTCATGGCTTCGATCTGGTCGTGGGTGACGTAGATCATGGTGGCATTGAGCTTGTCGTGCAGGCGGGCAAGCTCGATACGCATCTGCACGCGCAGCGCGGCATCCAGATTGGAGAGCGGCTCATCAAACAGGAAAATACTCGGATTGCGCACTATCGCCCGGCCAATGGCAACCCGCTGGCGCTGGCCACCGGAAAGCGCTTTGGGCTTACGATCCAGCAGCGGCTCAAGCTGGAGCACTTTGGCCGCTTCCAGCACCTTGGCGCGGCGCTCCTCTTTAGGCACGCCGGCCAGGCGCATACTAAAGCCCATGTTGCCTTCCACGGTCATGTGCGGATACAGGGCGTAGCTTTGAAACACCATGGCCAGGCCGCGGTCGGCCGGGCCGACCTCGTTCATGCGCTGGCCATCGATCACAATGTCACCGTCGGTGGCGCTTTCCAGCCCCGCGATAATACGCATTAGCGTCGACTTACCGCACCCCGAAGGCCCGACAAAGACCACAAACTCCTGATCATTCACGTCAAGATCGATGCCCTTGAGTACCGAGGTGTCGCCAAAGCGCTTAGTAATATTGTTAAGTTGTAAGGTTGCCATGCAGAACTCCTTTACTTGACGGCGCCAAAGGTCAGGCCACGTACCATTTGTTTTTGGGTCATCCAGCCAAGAATAAGAATGGGGGCAATGGCCATGGTGGAAGCCGCCGAGAGCTTGGCCCAGAAAAGCCCTTCAGGACTTGAAAATGAGGCGATGTACGCAGTTAACGGCGCGGCCTTGGACGACGTGAGATTGAGGCTCCAAAACGCTTCGTTCCAACTCAAGATCACTGACAGCAGCCCGGTAGATGCGATGCCGGGCAGAGTGAGCGGCAAGAGCAAAAAGAACACTTCCTGCAGGGTCGACGCTCCGTCCATACGCCCGGCTTCCAGGATGTCCTTGGGCATATCCTTGAAAAAGGTGTAGAGCATCCACACCACGATAGGCAGGTTCATTAAGGTGTAAATAATGATCAGCCCGGTGCGCGTATCGAGTAATCCGACATCACGGAAAATCAGGTAAATCGGCACCAGCACGCCCACGGGTGGCAGCATTTTGGTGGAGAGCATCCATAGCAACGTGCCCTTGGTGCGCCTGGTGGGTAAAAACGCCATGGAGTAGGCAGAAGGAATGGCAATCAATAGCGCCAGAAAAGTCGAGCCAAACGCGACGGCGACACTGTTGAGCGCAAAGCGCGCATAGCCTGAACGCGCCTGAACAGCTTCATAGCTTTCAAGCGTGGGCGAAAAAATAAAGCTTGGGTCGGCAATCGCGGCGGCTTCGGTTTTAAAACCGGTCAGCACCATCCATAGAATCGGAAAGAAAATCACCAGAGCAACCGTCCAGCCCAGCACGGTGATCAACAGCGTTTTCATGCCGGCTGACCCACGGCCCGCGCTGGCACTCGTACTGGAAATGGCCTGCGCTGGCGTATTGGAACGTAGTAGTGTCATTTGTATTCTCCAAGTGCCCAGGGCGCTCGCTAGTCTTCCAGGTTTTTGGCAACCATTCGCACCAGGAAAATCGCCACAATGTTGGCCAGGATAATCGCGATCACCCCACCGGCTGAGGCGACACCCACATCAAAATCAAGCAGTGCCCGCATGTAGATTAGATAGGCCAAATTCGTGGTCGCAAGTCCAGGTCCGCCCGAAGTGGTCACAAAAATTTCGGCAAAAATGGTCAGCAGGAAGATCATTTCAATCATGATCACCACGCTGATTGCCCGCTTTAAATGGGGCAGCGTAATAAAGAAGAAGATCGCGATAGGCCCGGCACCGTCCATTCGTGCGGCTTCCACCTGGTCTTCATCCAGCGACTGCATGGCGGTGAGCAGAATCAACAGCGCAAAGGGCAGCCACTGCCACGCCACAATGATTGCGATGGAGGTTAACGGGAGCGCTGAAAACCAATCAACGGCAGGCAAACCCAGTGAGTTTGCCAACCATGCCAACACCCCGTTAGAGGGGTGCATCATCATGTTTTTCCACACCAGTGCGCTCACGGTGGGCATCACAAAAAAGGGGGAAATTGCCAGCACTCGGGCAATCCCGCGCCCGGCAAAGTCCTGCTGGAACAAGACGGCCAACAGCGTGCCGCCCACTACGGTAATCGCCAATACCCAGCCTACCAGCAGCAAGGTATTGCCCATTGCCTTCCAAAGTGCGGGGTCGGTTAGCAGATACTCGTAGTTTTCAACGCCTGCGAAGCCGCTCATGCCGGGCATCAGCAGGTTGTAGTACTGGAAAGAGAACCATATCGTCATCCCTAACGGTATGATCATCCATAGCAGCAGCAACGTTACAGCGGGGGCTTGAAGCGATAACGTTCTAAGCCCGCCGACCGTGCGGCCAGAAGCACGTGTTTTAGTCATGGGAATACCTGCGCGAAAAAACCAACGAGAAACCGTCACAACACGCCTACCCGCGTAGCGGGTAGGCGCTTTTACCTATCAGTCGTTGTAACCCGCTCGCTGCATAGTGCGCTCGGTGGCGCGCTGGGCACTGTTTAGCGCTTGCTCTACCGTGGTATCACCGGTTAACGCAGCGGCAATGCTCTGCCCTACCTGGGTGCCAATCGCCTGGAACTCGGGGATATTGACAATTTGCACGCCGGTATAAGGGTTCGGCTCTAGCGTGGAATCGGTTGGGTCAGCATTTTGAATCGCGCTCAGCACAAAATCAGCGAAAGGCGCGGCTTGCGTGTACTGCTCATTGGCGTAGGTGGATTCGCGAGTACCCGGCGGTACATTGGTCCAGCCATGGGTTTCACCGACCAGCTCAATGTATTCCTGCGATGTCGCCCAGGTGATGAACTGCTTGGCGGCATCTTTATGCTCGGAGGAGGCAGGAATCGCCAGCGCCCAGGTCCATAGCCAGTGCGAGCCTTTGGGTGTCTCCGCCACGGGCGCTGGGGCAAAACCAAGGTTGTCGGCAACGCTGGACTCGTCACCATCATAAAGCGTTCCCGCCGCGGAGGTAGCGTCTACCCACATCGCACAGTTTCCGCGTGAGAATAGCGCCAGGTTTTCATTAAAACCGTTGGAGCTGGCGCCGGGCGGGCCGTAGTTACCCAGCAGGTCCACATAGAACTCGATGGCATTTCTCCAGGGTTCAGAATTGAGCTCAGGGTTCCACTCTTCATCAAACCAACGCCCACCGTAAGTGTTTACCAGCGTGGTGACGAAGGCCATGTTTTCACCCCAGCCGGGCTTGCCACGCAGGCAGATACCCGCCACCCCTTCCTGCGCGCCGTGGAGCTGCTCGGCCCAGTCGCGCGCCTCGCTCCAGCTCGGCTGCTCAGGCATTTCAATACCGGCTTCCTCGAAGAGGTCTTTGCGGTAGTACATCATCGAGCTTTCCGCATAAAACGGCAGCGCATACGGGGTGCCATCAAGGCTTAACCCATCGCGTACGGACGTCAACAAGTCGTCGACAGCGTACTCGTCAGGCAGGTCATCCAGGGGCTCGAGCCACTCGCGCTCCGCCCAGATCGGTGCTTCATAAGCGCCGATGGTCATCACATCAAACTGGCCGCCCCCGGTGGCAATATCGGTGGTCATGCGCTGACGCAGGACGTTTTCTTCCAGTACTACCCAGTCCAGCGTGATATCCGGATGCGCCTCTTCAAACGCATCGGTCAAGCTCTGCATGATCACCATATCGTTGTTATTAACGGTGGCTACGGTGATTTCTGTTTGGGCCTGAGCATGGCCAGCCATCGCAATGGCTGCCGCTAAGGTGGTCACAGGCAAGTGACGCGCGAGTCGCATAAAGCTCTCCTTCGGCAAGTATTGGCATTATTATCGCCTGATCATTTTGATCACGTTTCGAACAAATGATCGTACTTAAACCAAAAAAAATCAAAGCTCAATGGCTTAGACTTTACGCTTACTCGCCTTGTAAGTGGCCCGCTTCAGGAGTGCGCTAGAGCCGCTCGACAATGTTTTGGGCAGCTATTTCGTCCGTAATCAGCCCTTTTAACCAACCGCCCTGGAGGGCTGCGTGAATACCGGGGGCCTTATCGTATCCTCCCGCAATCGCCACTATCATCTGCTTACCGAATTGCGCTAGCGGCAGGCTGGTAACGCGCCGAGTAATCGAGCAATCGATCACCTCGCCCCGGCTATTTAACGGCCAACCGAGCAGTTCCCCCACTGCTTCCAGCCCCAGTAGCTCATCAAGCTCGCGCTCACTGATAAAGTGGTCCTGAAAAAGCGTGGCCCGGCGATCGATCCGCCCGACGCCAATAAACGCCGCTTCGGCCTCTTTCGTTACCGTGGCAATGGCTTGAAACAGGCGCTGCGACAGCATCGCATTTTTTTCCGCAAGCGATTCGGCCACCACCGGCGCCGGCAGTAAAAACCGCTCACCGCCGGTTTTATCCGCCAATAGCATCACCGCGTCGTAACGGTTAGCCGAGCCGTCCCGAGCTACATTTCCCACCAGCGACACAAAGCGGTGCTGGGGCCGCTCCATACGGTCAAGCGCCTCGACCGCCGCACGCACAGAGCGCCCGCTGCCGAGCGAAAGGGTAAGCGGTTGGCTGCGCTCAACCAGCTTGCCGATACGCTCGGCTCCGGCAACGCCCAGGTAATACGTGGCGCTATCTGGGGCGTTTTTTTCGGCAGGCACAACATCACAAAACGTCAGCCCAAAGTGGTCACGCAGCGTACGGCCCAACGCCATGCACGTCGTAATGGGATGATCAATATGTACCTTGACCAGGCCTTCCTGGCGCGCCAGCGCTAAAAGACGCTGCACGCCAGGCCGTGAGACGCCTAACTGACTTGCAATCTCGTCCTGGGTTAGACCGCCAACGTATGACATCCAGGCCGCTCTTGCCGCCTGATCCAGCTTTACCTCAAATTTATCCATTGATTGGTTTCCCGCTCGTGTTTACGACCCCATTGACGAACCTACCGATTGCTCTATTGACCAACCCTACACAACAAGCAGCGCGCCCCCCTCAACGCCACCGGCACGACCATAAGCCGTCTATCCGCTATGATGCTATCTAGTTCATGGTTATATTTAGCCCATTGTTAACAGGAGTGACGGCATGTACAAGCTAGCGTTTTTTGTCCCTGTCGACGATGCCGAAAGCGTTAAAGAAGCGGTTTTTGAAACCGGCGCCGGGCGAATAGGTCATTATGAGGCCTGCTGCTTTCAAACCCAGGGCCGCGGCCAATTTCGTCCGATTGAAGGCGCCCACCCGCATATTGGTGAGGTGGGCAAGCTTGAGTACGTTGAAGAGCTTAAAGTGGAGCTGGTGTGTAAAGATTCGTGCATCCACGCCGCCATTGCCGCTTTGAAGCTCGCCCACCCATATGAAGAAGTTGCTTACGATGTCTGGCAACTCGACGATCTTTAGCGAATCTTCGTCGTTAGCACTCAGGCGCTGCCAAAGTAGCGTTCACGGTCTTCCGGGGTGATAGTGCTACTGTGAAGCGGAAAGTGCCCTAAAGGCCGGTCGTGGTAAAAGTGGCGCAGCGTACGTTCAATGGTGGGGAAGGCAAGTTCTTCCCAGGGAATTTCGTGCTCATCAAACAGGGCGACTTCCAGGCTTTCAACGCCTGCGCTAAAGCCACCCACCAGTTCAGCGCGAAAAATCATGTACACCTGATTAATGTGCGGCAGATCAATTAGCGTATAGAGGTCTGCCAACGTCACCTCAGCATTAGCTTCTTCATGGGTTTCGCGAATAGCTGCCTGCTGGGTGGTTTCGGCATTTTCCATATAGCCAGCGGGCAGTGTCCAGTAGCCTTTACGCGGCGCAATAGCACGCTTACAGAGCAGTACCTTGGCGCCACTAACCGGCAGTGTACCCGCCACAATACGCGGATTTTGATAATGGATAGTACCGCAGGCATCACATAGATAGCGTGACCGGTCATCGCCTTCGGGAACGGCAAAACGTACTTTCTCACCGCACTGGCTGCAAAAATTCATGGTGTGTTCCTACGGCTAAATAGCAAAGATTACCGCGTGCTTGACGCGTATGACCACTGCTGGGTAAAAAGAGACAAAGTGATTGGATACCTCATGTTAGAGAATCTACGCAAAAATCTGCAACAGCTCACCCCGCAACGGCTGGATCAATTTACGATGCCTGAAGCGGCGGTATTGCTACCCGTGGTTGATCGCCCATCACCCACGCTACTCTTTACCCGCCGGGCGAGCCACTTAACCACTCACAGTGGCCAAGTCGCATTTCCAGGCGGCAAGCGTGAGCCGGAAGATAAAGACCTTTACGCCACGGCGCTGCGCGAAGCGCAAGAAGAGATCGCACTCGATCCTGCCGTGGTGGAGCCACTAGGACGCTTATCGGATGTTATTTCACTACACGGCCTGCGGGTAACCCCCTGGGTGGGCATTATCCCTCCCGATTTACCGCTGGTAGCCGACCCAGGCGAACTAGACGCTATTTTTGAGGTGCCGCTTAGCCATTTTCTAGAAGACCGGCGCACCCATACCGATGTTATCCCCGTCGATGGCGTGCCGCATTATGTGCCCTGTTACCATGTCGACGGCTATATCATCTGGGGGCTTTCCGCGATGATGCTGGTGGAGTTACTGGCGGAAGGGTTTGGTATGTCCATCGATTTATATCAGCAGCCCCCAGGGGCGCTGCGGCATTACCCAGAACGTAAAAGCCGGCTTCCTCAATCAACGGGCCTTCATTCAGATACGCCCAAGAGTATGCGCAAATGATGTCTTTTAACTCGACCACATCGCCGGTGTTTACCCCCGCCGCCCAAGGGGCAATCGTGGATGCCCTGGTAGAACAAGGCTGGTACGTGGGCCAGGACGTTATCAATCTGGAGCTTTGCCAGGCTCTGCACCGTGAGCTTTCGCATATGGCGGAGCATGATGCGCTTGAGGAAGCAGGGGTCGGGCGTGGCCAACAGCATCACCTGCGCAAGGATATTCGTGGCGATGCCATTCACTGGCTTGATCGTGAAAGTGAGGCTCAACGCCACTACCTGAACGCCATGGGTGAGCTTCAGCAGCTACTCAATCAGGCGCTATTTCTGGGGCTATTTGAGTATGAAGCCCATTTTGCTCACTACCCGCCGGGCGCTTTTTATCAGCGTCACCTGGATAGCTTTCGCGGCCGCGCTAATCGCGTCATTTCAACCGTAGGTTATCTAAACCCTCACTGGCCAAATAATGGCGGTGGTGAAATGGTCATTTACCATCCCGGCGATCCCAGCCAGGAAGTGGCCCGCGTGATTCCTGAAGCAGGAACCTTCGCGTGCTTCTTATCCGAGACGATCCCTCACGAAGTGCTGCCGACCCATCACCCTAGGTCGAGCATTGCCGGCTGGTTCAGGCGCAATGCTTCGCTCGGAGGAGTGCTGGATCCTGCCCGCTAATCACCGGTTACAGTGTCCGGTGAACCTTCGCCAGGCACTGACCTAATCGTGAATTGATTACTGCTTTACTCCCCCCGTTTAATCATCCGCCTTAAGCGTTTACCGTTTGATATTTATAGAAGCCTTAACAAAAGTTTTTAACAAAATCATTGAAATGCTGGCCATAGCGTCTACAGTAATAAGTGTCTTAGCGCAGTGAGGCGCTTGGCAGCGATAACTATCCCCGTAGCGATTCGCAATTTTATTTTAGGAGTAATAGTTGGCTAAAAACGTAATAAGGATGTTACGTAAGAATGTAAGCTTCAGGGAGTGATGACTAATCACAAAATGATCAGTCGCAAAGAAGCATCACATTGGTTTAGGCCAGTGTCATTCATGAACTATCAGCCGCTATTAATTGATTGAGGCACCAACGTAGAAACGTTACGCCTTCATACAAGTGCAAGGAGCAAGAGTAATGAAAATGATCAAATCCGCTTTTATTGGTACCCTAATGGTTCCGGCCTTCATGCTGGCAGCTGGTACCGCGAGCGCTGAAGAAAATACCGCTACTGCCACTTCAACTGCTGAAGCGACTTACATGACCACCGCGCCGGCAGGCACTTTTTATTCAGACTCTCTCACGGGTAACGATGTTCAAAGTAGCGTCGAAGACGATGAAAACATCGGCACCATCAACGATCTCATTATCAATGAAGATGGCCAGATTGAAGCTGTAATTGTAGCTGTTGGCGGCTTCCTTGGTATGGGTGAAAAAGATGTGGCCATTGAGTGGGATTCACTCGAACTGACACAAAATGCTGATAACGACGAATATGAAATTCGCGTAAATGCATCACAAGAAGCTCTTGAAGAGGCTGAAGAGTTTGATCGCGATGCAGGCGATAATCTCGAAGCCGACAATAACTAATTAGTTATTGTTAGTTCATAAAAGCCCCGGCATATGCCGGGGCTTTTTTATGTCTATTGGTTTTTTTACATCTAATCTTTATATCTTTTTTACATCTATGAATAAAGCTAGCCATTGATAGATGTAAAATAATAGCGCACATAAAAACGCCCCTCTTTAAAGAAGGGCGTTTTGATATAAAAGCATTAGCCTTTTAATTTGGCCGTCATGCTAATGTCAGCATTTAATACTTTTGACACGGGGCAGTTTGCTTTCGCTTTCTCTGCCGCTTCTTTAAAGCTTGCCTCATCGGCGCCGTCGATATCAGCAACGACATCCAAATGAATTTTAGAAATGCTAAAGCCCTCAGAATCTTGCTTTAGGGTAACGCTCGCGCTGGTTTCAATAGCGTTTGCTGTATATCCCTGATCGCCAAGAATCATGGAAAGCGCCATTGAAAAACAGCTGGCATGAGCGGCTCCAATCAGCTCTTCCGGATTGGTGCCTTTTTCATCTTCAAAACGCTTTTTGAAGGAGTAGTTAGCATTGAGAACGCCACTTTCGGTTGAAACGGTGCCTTTGCCATCCTTCAGTCCACCTTCCCAACGTGCGCTAGCTTTACGATCCATGAAAAACTCCTTGTGCATAAATAACGATAGCCCCGGCTAACCACTACCTGACCAGCCGGGTAAAAGCGCCATTCGCCTAAAGCGAACTGGCAACCCTGTTTAGCGTAGCTGATTTTTGGCGCACTGCCGAACCCAATACCTTAAGCCACTTCCCCCGCCGCGTGAACCCCCTTATGCTGAGCTGTCAGGCTAACGTTGCCATAACCTCAGGGCCGGACAGTCCGCACGGTTTGTTAACGACTCATGGCGGCCGCAAGGGAACGCCAAGCCTTTACTCATTATAAGGATTCGCCATGTCATCAGCTGATGCGCTACGCCTGGCAGTGCTCTCGTCGCTTTGGGGGCTGTCATTTATTTTCATGCGCGTCGCATCGCCGGAGTTTGGCGCTATTCCTTTGATACTGGTCCGCATGGGCGTTGGCGCGCTATTGCTGATACCTTTACTGCTGAGCATGCACTACCTGCGGTTAATCTGGCAGCACAAAGGGCCTTTGTTATTGCTGGGCATAGTGAATCATGTTCTACCCTTTTCACTTTTAGCCCTGGCGACCATGCGCCTGGAAGCAGGTTTCACTTCATTACTGAATGCCACCACACCCATTTTTACCGCCCTGCTAGGCGCGCTGTTTTTTGCAACGCCGGTTCAACGCCAACAGTATCTAGGGCTGGCGCTTGCGTTGATTGGAGTCTACGTTCTTTCCGCCAACCGTCTGGATTTCGGAATAGGCGGTGACGGCTGGTTTATTCTGGCGGTAATTGGTGCAACGTTTTGCTACGGCATTGCGGGCAACTACTCAAAAACGCGCTTGAGTCATTTGCCGCCCCGGGTTCTGGCCGCGGGCAGCAGCGCCATGTCGGCATTGGTACTTTTGATTCCCGGCATTCTGCTTTGGCCTGACCAGCCGATCAGCACGCTTGCCTGGAGCAATGCGCTGGCGCTTGCCGTACTCAGCACAGCGCTGGCATTCCTGCTCTACTTCGGCCTGTTAGCCAGCGCAGGTGCAACGGCTACGTCAACCGTTACGTTTTTAGTACCGATCAGTGCGCTGCTATGGGGCTACTGGCTACTTGATGAAACGCTTAGCCTGCAGGTTATGGCGGGCATGATCATTACCCTGCTGGGCACGGCGGTCGCCACCCAACTGCTACGCTTTAAACCGCGCGGTGTGTCGCCGTCACCTCATCCCCCACACGAATAAGCTGTCCGTCGCCAGCACTTAACGTCGCGTTTTGACCAAAATACCCGCCTTTTAATGTTGGCTGGGTCTTGAGCGTAATTAATGTTTTAAGGGGCTCGGCGGGATCAGGGATGTGGGCGGTTTGCTGATCCACCGTGGTGATCTTGCAACGCTTACACGGCTTACGCAGTGTTAACGCGAATGCACCGGTGGATTCCTGTAGCGATTGCCAGCGGTCTTCCGCCCACGCCTCATCGGTTTCCACGACGATATTGGGACGAAAGCGATTCATGGGTACTGGCTGGCTGCCGTTCTTGTTCAGAGCACTATTAAGCGCGTTCAAAGAGCCCGTTGACGTAATCAGGAACGGGTAGCCATCGGCAAAATGCGTGTCGGCTTCGCCACCGTCTAGAAAATCCGCTTCTACCAGGCGCTTAAACTGGGTGGCAAATCGGACCAAGCTCAGACCTTTCCCGGACTCACCCAGAGCGACTTCCAACCAGCGGGAGGCCTCTTCACTTTCTGGCCAGGCTTTACAATGGTCGTCCCACACCTTGACGATGCGCAGGTTGCCGCTCGGCTCTTCAAGCGGAATTGAAAGCGGGTCAACATTGGGATGTGAAAGCACCAGAGCATCGGCGTTTAATGCTACTTCTACCGTGGCCAAAAGAGGCAGCTGGCGCTGAGTCACAAAACGCTGCTGAGCGTCGACCAGCATCCAACGACGATCCCAGGCAAGCCCGCTCGAAAGTAGCTCGCTCTGGTTAACGCTGATGCCTTTTAAGGACTTGACCGGATAGATATTGAGCTGGGTAACTTTCACGATAGCCTCGATGCAAGCGAAACGTCGTACTTTAGCCATTTAGCCCGCAGACCGCTAGCCTTGCGCTAGGAACCTACAGCGTACCGCCGGTTTCAATGGTGTACCCCATATCGATGATATCGGCAGCCGATGGCTCGCCCTGAATTCTGGCGAGCAGCGCCTTGGCGGCGGCTTCACCAATTGCCTGGCGGGGGGTGATAACGCTGGCCAGGCGAGGGGTCATTGCCTGCCCTATATCGTGGCCATGAAAACCGGCAATGGCCATTTGCCCCGGGACATCGATGCCGCGGCGCTGACATTCAAAGTACGCCCCCACCGCCACATCATCGTTGGTACAGAAGATACCATCCGTATCAGGATGGTTAATCACCACTTGTTCTAAAAGCGCCGCCCCGACGCTATAGGAAGAGCGCTGAGTACTATGTAGCGTAGTGGGTATCAGGCCGTGTGCTTCCATCGCCTGGCGATAGCCCTGTTCGCGCTGCTGCGTTCGCTCATCTAGCCGTACCGCCAGATAAACCACCTGGCGGCGCCCACGGCGTATCATTGCGCTTACCATATCAAAAGCGGCTTTGACGTTGTCGTAGCCCACCGACTGCTGTAACGGCTGGCGATGTGTATCCATGATTTCGACAACCGGGATACCTGCCGTTTCGAGCATACGCAGGCTACGCGGCGTGTGGTCATGATCGGAAAGAATTACGCCATCCACGTTATAGGAAAGCAACGAGGCAAGACTGCGCTCTTCAAGGGTAGGACTATACCCATAGTGTGAGAGCATTAGGTAATAGCCCGCCGGTTCGGTGAATGCCTCGATCCCTACAATGACATCGGCAAATACCTGATTGGTCAGCGAAGGCACCAGCACCCCTATCGAATGGCTGGTGGCGCGCGAAAGTAGGTCCGGCGCCCGGTTGGGGATATATCCCACCTGTTCGGCGGCCTTAAAAATACGCTCACGCAAGCTTTCCGAAACCGTATCAGGGGCTCGCAGGCAACGGCTAACCGTCATTTTCGTTGCCCCTACCTTGTCAGCAATATCCTGTAATGTGGGACGCTTTTTCTTCAAACGGATGCCAGCCTCTAAAGTGACGGTGTGCGGGATGAATGATTAAGTGTCGCACTAAGCGCGCTGGTAAAGCGACTCACGATCTCGGGCGGTGAAAGCGCAATGGATACAGTGACGGCTTCACTTTCTCCCGGTGGTTCCAGATCGGCGAGCTGACTGGCCAGCATATTCTCACCTTTAAAGAAGTGCCCCTCACGTGTTTCCAAGCGTTCACGCAACAGGGTCTGGTCGCCTTCCAAGTACAGAATGCGCAGCGCTGAATCCCCTTGGCGCAAGCAATCACGGTAGCGATACTTCAATCCAGAGCAGGCAATCACCACGCTAACATTTTGCTGGCGATGATCGGCAAAAAGCTCAGCCAGCGTCTCAAGCCAGCCTTGGCGGTCGTCATCGTCAAGTGGCGTTCCACTGGCCATTTTGGCGACATTTGCTGGCGGATGGTAGTCATCACCATCAATGAACTTGGCGTTCAGAGCCGCCGCCAACTGCTGGCCAATATGTGACTTTCCGCAGCCAGAGACCCCCATGACTAAAATACGATGAGAAACGGCGTCCATTGGTTTATCTCTCCGGGTTTAAACGCTGTGCAGCAAATATACAAAACCATAATCTATATGGTGTCCTATAGGTATATGCTCCCCTATAGATAGCCGCGTGAATAGTTGGATAATACGCAGATGATTTTAGTGTTACCGGTAACATAGTAAATGCAGGTTAGCGAGCCAAATTATCCATGTCAAAACAAAACCACCAACTCAAGACCAACGTCTAGGTCTGGTCAGCGAAGGCTGGTCGCGCTACATTAATCCAACGCATCCCGTCTCGGAGCCGATATGCCCGCGTTAGAACCCTGTCGATTAGAAACTTGCAGTGAGTTGGAATTAGACCATCAGCTATGTTTTGCGCTGTACTCCACCTCATTAACGATGACAAAAATTTATAAACCGCTTCTAAAGGAGTTAGGGCTTACTTATCCGCAATATTTGGCAATGCTGGTGTTATGGCAGCAAGACGGCATAACGGTAGGTACATTGAGCAAGCGCCTGCTGACCGACCCAGGCTCGCTAACGCCGCTGCTTAAGCGTCTTGAAGGCGATCAGCTGTTGATTCGTCAACGCAATCGTCAGGATGAGCGCATCGTGGAGCTATTTCTAACCGATAAAGGGCGTGAATTGCGTGAACAGGCGCGTCATATTCCTAGCTGCATAGTTAATGCCAGTGAAAAATCAATAGAAACCCTGACACAGCTAAAAGAAGACTTGGTACAGCTACGCGATAACCTACAAAAAATCGACTAGCCCTTCTCGCACTTTAAGAAAGTTTATGGAAATTTATCTTGCGCGCAAAATAAAGCTGCACTAAATTAAACCCAGTTACTCTGATCAACAACATTAAAGGAAGCTTGCTATGTCTATCGAAACCGTCGCCTACCGCGCCCATGCCAAAGCCACAGGTGGCCGTGAAGGCCAAGCCAAGTCGTCTGATGGCGCATTGGATGTCAAACTCAGCACGCCGAAAGAGCTAGGCGGCGCAGGCGGTGAAGGCACTAACCCGGAACAGCTGTTTGCTGCGGGCTACTCCGCCTGCTTTTTAGGTGCACTAAAGCATGTCGCCAGCCAGGAAAAAGTAAAGCTTCCGCAAGACACTGCCATTGAAGGCAGCGTGGGTATCGGCGCTATTCCCACAGGTTTTGGCATTGAAGTCGAGCTTACTATCAGCCTTCCCGGCCTTGAAAAGAGCGTTGCCCAGGATTTGGTCGACAAAGCCCATGTCGTTTGCCCTTACTCCAACGCAACGCGTGGCAACATCGACGTCACCCTGACGCTTGCCTAAGTTTTCCAACGTTAGCTTCTGATAGGGCTAACCTTTAAGCGCACGAGCCACTGCCCTGCTTGCATGCAGCGCAGTGGTATCGTAAAGCGGCACATGAGTATGCGCCTGCTCTACCAGTAGCGCGATTTCAGTACACCCCAGAATGACGGCCTGAGCGCCCTGCTGATGCAGACTATCGATAATTTCGAGATAGCGCTCGCGCGAGTCACTATTGATTTTCCCCTGGCACAGTTCATCGAAAATAATCCGATGCACCGCTTCGCGCTCGGTATCATCAGGCACAACCACTTCGATACCGAATGCGTCCTGCAAGCGAGCCTTGTAAAAATCCTGCTCCATGGTAAAGCGCGTACCCAACAGCCCCACGCGGGTAATACCATCTTGCATTAACTGTTCAGCAGTCGCATCAGCGATATGCAGCAGCGGAATACCGATAGCCTTTTCAATAGCCGGTGCCACCTTGTGCATGGTATTGGTTGCTAAGAGTAGAAAATCTGCGCCAGCACGTTCGATGTTTTGCGCAGCACTCGCCAGGAGCTCGCCTGCTTTATCCCAATCGCCTTGCTGCTGCAGGGTTTCGATTTCGGCAAAATCGACGCTGACCAGCACAATTTTGGCGGAGTGAAAGCCGCCTAGCGCGTGCTTTACACCTTCATTCAGCGCGCGATAATAGCTTTGCGTTGATTCCCAGCTCATGCCGCCCAGCACACCAATAACCTGCATTTTCGTCTCCTTTTTGAATCACCATGAATTATTTTATTAACTGGCTAATAACCCTCCCCCCTTGTACCAGCTTTTTACTACCCTCATAAAGTACCTACCGTATCTAAAGTACCTACCGTATCTAAAGTACCTACCGTATCTAAAGTACTTAGAGCATTTAAAGTATCTAGAATATCGAAAGAACCTAAAGCAGCTTAAGTAACCGTTTTTTGCCATGTTGGCACTGCCCACGAAACAACACAGCGAGGCTATGATGAGCGATACTCCTTACACCCCACCGCGCGTTTGGAAATGGGAACCCGGCAATGGCGGCAAGTTTGCCAACATTAACCGCCCCATTGCAGGTCCGACTCACGACAAGCCCTTACCCGTAGGCAAACACCCGCTGCAGCTCTACTCATTGGCCACCCCTAATGGCGTTAAAGTGACCGTCATGCTTGAGGAGCTTTTAGAGAAAGGCATTGAAGCCGCCGAGTATGATGCGCACTTGATCAAGATCGGTGACGGCGACCAGTTCGGTAGTGGGTTTGTCGAGGTGAATCCCAACTCAAAAATTCCTGCGCTGATGGACCATAGCACCAACCCGCCCCAGCGTGTTTTCGAGTCAGGCGCCATTCTGCTTTACCTGGCTGAGAAATTTTCAGCGTTCTTGCCCAGCGACCCGGCCAAACGTACCGAGTGCCTTTCCTGGTTATTCTGGCAAATGGGTAGCGCCCCCATCCTAGGCGGCGGATTCGGCCATTTTTACGCTTACGCCCCGGAAAAATACCAGTACCCCATTGATCGTTACACCATGGAAGTAAAACGCCAGCTAGACGTGCTGGACCGCCACTTAGCCGATAACCGTTATATGGCGGGAGATGACTACACTATCGCTGATATGGCGATTCACCCCTGGTATGGCGCCTTGGTAAAAAACCGCGTATACGAAGCGGCTGAATTTCTTGAAGCCCATACCTACCAGAATGTCATCCGCTGGGCGGATGAGCTTGATGCACGCCCTGCCGTTCAGCGTGGCCGCATGGTGAACCGCACGTTTGGAGAGCCCAGCGAGCAGCTACATGAACGCCACGATGCCAGTGACTTTGAGCTTAAAACCCAAGATAAGCTCTAAGCGATAAGGTACCGCTTCACAGCCCAAAACTAAATCAGATCACGCAGCAATAAAAAAACGGCCCTGGAGGCCGTTTTTTATTGGGGAGATACTACTGCACCCGGGAATTATTTAACGCGTAGTTCCATACCCGGTAAACATAAAAAATATAGCCAATCCCAAAGGTCACCAGCGAAATCAGTATCCACAAGATGATGTGGCCAATATTGCTGAAAATATTGATATCACACACCATTTTTCGCTCGGTACCCGTGCTTTGATCAATAACGGATGTGCGATTAATCACAAAACGGGCAAACGAGTAGGGAAAGAAAAACAGCGCGATCCCAAGGGTAAGAATACTCAGCACCAGCCACAGCAGCAGATGCCCAATGATGTCGAAAATCGACAAGTTTGCTTTAATAGTCACGTTAGGCCCTTAGCGGATGTTCTTAGGAATCGTTAAGCGGCGCAGATTACCACCGCTGGCAGGCCTCGGGAATGTTTATAAGTAAACGCTTAAGAATTTATGGATTACGGTGAGGAGTGGCGCACATCTTTAAGGCTCGAGTGATCGTGTTCGTCGCTTTCCTTTACCACACTTAATGAGCCGTCGGTTTCCAATATAACCGCGTGTGCATCTGCAACGCTACTTAGCCCATTGCTGCGAATGGCTGCTCGCACCTCGTCTTGGGTAACTCGCGCTTTATGTAGTGCCTGGGTAAGAAACTCACCGCGATAAAGCAGCATTAAAGGCTCACCGGTCACCAGCTTTTTGACCCATCGCTTGCGCACACTGAGCCATGTAATCGCATACTGTAGAAAAATCAGTAGCCCCAGCGCTAACGCTCCTTCTGCCAGCGCCACCTGCTTGGAAAGCAGAATGGTCGCAAGCGTTGAACCCAATGCAACGGTCACGATCAGATCAAACGCATTCATTTTCGAAAGCGTGCGATTGCCTGAAAGGCGTAGAAAGATCACTAATACGGCGTAAGCCAGTAAACCGACAATCAAGGTACGAAAGAGGTTTTCCCAACCATTAAAAAACATAGGCTTAATAACATCCTTGTTAGCGGGCACATCAAGAATGTGCCGAACATTGAGTGTCTTGTGCCCCTAATAAGCTAGCGTCAATTAGCGGCATCCGCCAGGTTGAAAACCTAAGACCTAAAGAACTCAGTCGGACTGGCTTTGCCACCAATCGGCATATGAGCTGTTATGCGGAGCAACCCCGGTTTCGTCGGGCGCGTTATCGTCCCACCAGACAGGCCCACGTTCGCCTAACGCTTCTTTGGCCGCTTGTACGTTATTGCGCGCCTGGCGTAACGCTTTGTCATCTTCTTGCTGCTTGGCGGTTTTTACCGCACGGCGAGCCTTCATAAGCTCATTGACGTGAGCCTGTCTTTCAGGCTCATCCAAATGCGGATTAGTACAGCGCCACAGGCGGTTCTTGGCGACAAAATAGCGCCCGTCCGGGGTATGAGGGTAAGAATTACCCATGGGGTTTATTGTCCGTTGCCATAAAAAATGCCCTTAACCAGCAAGTCGCATGGAAGCATTTTACTCCGCCCCCATTGCACTTGGGTTCAGCTACTTAGCGTTTTTTGCCAGCGGAGGTGTTTTACGCCAGTTAGAAGCTGCGTGATAGCGTGACGGCACCGTATTTATCATGCCTTTCCTGGCCATCAAACTCACGCGTGCGCTCTACTGCCGCATAGGTAACCTGCCACTGATCCCAGGCAAGCGCCAGCCCTGCCGAGGCTTCACCTACCCACTCTTTACTGTCAACCGAGTGGCTGCTGGAGAACACATTGCCGTCCAAGGTTAGATTATGTGCCACATAGTAGCCTTCAACATTAGCAAATAAGTACCACTGCCAGCCGGTGGTGCTTGTCATTCGACCACGATTACCTGGGTTGGGCGTCAGCGTCGGGATACCGCTGGCATCGTCGCCCCAACGTACGCTGTAGCCCGCGCTTGCGTAGGTATTAAGGTTACCCAGCGCCACGCTAAGGCTAGGACCATGAGCAAAGCGTTTACCCGCCAGCGGAACGTTGTGCCACCACTGGCGGCGCATGGTTACGTTAAGCAGCGGCTCATCGCCTAGCTGGTTGTCCCAACCGTTGGGTCGATCGCTATTAGTAATACGATGCACTTCACGCTGCACGCTATCGGCAAGCGATGAGGGACCAACCAAACCGATATCTACATGCAGATCCGTCGCCTGCTGCCAGCTCCCCATGGGTATATCTTCATAAAGCGATAGGCCGCCATACACCAAGCCAGCATATGGGCGATCATCTTCAATCAGCTCGGAACGCCTAATATCATCTGGCGTATAGATTTGATGCACCAGCCGAAAAGCCACGGTGTCTGCCTGCCCTATCAAGCTATTAGGTAGCGAGGTGGCTAAACGCTGGGTCCAGCTCTCAGGGCTGGGCTTAAATGCCCAGTTAGCTTCGAAACCGCTGGTAAAATGGCCATCATCACTACTCGCCAGACCATCGTTTTCATGCTTGACAGTAATGACGTTGTTATCTGCATGAGCGAAAGCAGGCAAGAGGCTCATCGCTGCTACAAGAGGAAGCAGGCGCCAGGTAGGCAGACAGAATTTGTGCATTGCTCGTTCCTTGAGTGAGGGGCAAACCGTGTTAACGCAGAGTAATGCGCCAACAAACATTGCTGATTGTATGTAAATGTGCAAAAAGATAGCAAGCAAACAAGGTTAATTATCTTCAACAAACGTCATTTAACGCGTTTTTCTTAAAAATTCTTAATCCTGGCTTTTATAGCGTAGTAGCACTACTTAACAGCCTAGTAGAACTGGTAAGTAGCTAGGCTAATAAAAAGCGTAGTAGAACTTGCCCGAGAATGAAGCTTAACGGTCGCCTAAAAGCCATTGGGGAGTAATTTCATGCTGGCCTATTTCATCAGTGATAAACAACGATCCTTCACTAATCATGATGGCCCAATTGATCGCCCGGGGCAGGTTTTGAGCAATGGTCGCTAGCGCTTCTTGAGGCAAGGCAGCCACGTGAACATTTTTAAGGTTGCTCACACTAGGTAATACCTTGTTCTCCCACACATCAATACGCCCGTAGGCGAGCAGCGACACCCGCTCAGCACGGCGCGAGCACCACGTCAAGCGCTCGGCATCCGGCAAACCTACTTCGATCCAGTGGAGCACTCGGCCATCCAGGCTTTTTTCCCAAAGGGCGGGCTCATCCACATCGGAAAGGCCGCGCCCAAATGCGATCGCTTCGCTGTACCAAAGTACATAGGCAATTAGCCGTGCGCTCATCCGCTCTTCTGTTTCAGAAGGGTGACGCGCCACGGTAAACCGTAACGTTTCATATACCCCACGATCCAAATCGGTGAGGTTGATATCGACTTTATAAGGCGTTGCGCTAAGGGCCATGGGGTTTTCCATCGGTAAATATTCGCTAGGGTTTGCGCGAAAAGTAGCTGAGCGAAGACCAGACAAGGAAAAAATCAGTGAAAAAACGGAGTTTACTTGTGTAAATGAGTATTTTGATCTGGTTTTTAACGCCGTATGGTCGAGCGCAAGCAGTTTTCGTACAAAGCCTAGTTTACCTGATGCATCGCCGGTTATGGGCAGGCCTTACGATAATCGGCGGTTAGCGTACCCTGCTTTAGCGTATCTGCTTCATGGCTGGGCTCGCGCCAGCGCTCTTCAAGTGCGTCCTGGTACCACGCCTGCATGGCTGGCTGTGCCAGCATGTGTTTTACGTATACTTGGGATGCTTCGCTCAGCGGCAAACCAAATGTTTGCACGCGAAATACGACTGGCGCATAGAAGGCATCCACCGCGGTAAAGTCTTTACCGGCTAGAAAAGGCCCGCCAAAGCGTGAAAGCCCCTGCTGCCACTGTTCATCCAGCCGCGCCATATCGGCCTTGAGAGCACTCGATAAATCATCAAGCGCAACGCGTGCCCCGCAGTTCATGGGGCATTCATTTCGCAAGGTCGCAAAGCCGCTATGCATTTCGGCGCTGGCCGAGCGCGCCCAGGCGCGTGCTGCGACATCCTGTGGCCACACCTTAGAGTGTTGCTCGGCCACATACTCAATAATGGCAAGCGAATCCCACACGGCGAGCTCTTTATCGACCAAGCAGGGCACTAGCGCTGAGGGCGAAAAGCGCTTAAACGTGGCGTAGCTTACGCCGGTCCCTCCTTCAAATGGCATAACGTACTCTTTAAAGGGGATATTGAGCGCCTTCATCAGCACCCAGGGGCGCAGCGACCATGAGGAGTAGTTTTTATTGGCGATATAGAGATCAAACATGAATACCTCATTTTAAAGAGACCAAGCGAGAAATGCGCCACTGGTAAAAACAAATACTCAATGAAATTAGAAATAAACAGTATATCCCTCTCCAGTTAAAGTTCTGTAGACCGCTTTTTACGATTTTGGCATTTTTTTGTAGCCATCTTAAACCAAGGTCGTGTATCCAAGGAGCTGCCAATCTATACGATGTTACCGATAACATTACCGGTAACAAACTTTCACTTATTGGAGCACTCGCATGGATGGTTGGACTCAAACGATGTCCGCAGGACCGCTGCTAGGCATTGCAGCCGTAGCGGTGTTGGCCCTTTTAGTATTGATCATCAGATTTAAGATGCATGCTTTTCTGGCGCTAATGCTAGTGAGTTTACTGACGGCGCTAGCCACTCAGATTCCGGTCAACGCCATTGTTCCGACCATGGTGAATAGTTTTGGAGGAACGCTAGGCGCGGTTGCTCTATTGGTTGGGCTAGGCGCCATGCTGGGCAAGCTGGTGGAGCAATCGGGGGGCGCCAAAGCCCTTGCCGATAAAATGATCGACCTATTCGGGGAGAAACGCGCGCCTTTTGCCTTGGGTATTACCTCGCTGTTGATGGGTTTTCCAATCTTTTTTGATGCGGGCTTGATCGTTATGCTCCCCATCATCTTTGCCGTGTCACGCCGTCTGGGTGGCCCTGTCCTGCTTTACGCCATGCCCGCCGCTGCAGCGTTCTCGGTTATGCACGTATTTCTACCGCCTCACCCAGGCCCCGTTACCGCATCAGAACTTTATAATGCGAACTTGGGTTTGCTACTGCTTGCCGGTGTGGTGATTGCGTTTCCACTCTGGTGGATATCAGGCTATATGTGGGGGAAAATCGTCGCTAAGCGCTACCCCTTCCCTCTCGCTGGCTCGCTGTTCGGTGAAGTCAGCGATGACAGCGTTACCAACCCGCCTTCGGTCAGCGTGGTTATCAGCATGCTGTTGCTGCCGCTTGTGCTGATCTTCATGAATACCGGCTTAGACTTCCTACGCTCAATGGGTGTTGTCGATAGCGACGCGCTATGGTTTCAGCTGCTCTCAGCGGTCGGTAACACGCCGGTGGCGCTGCTTATTTCAACGCTAGTGGCCATGCTAGTACTAGGTCGTCGCCAGGGTATCGGGGGCAGCGCGTTGGAAAAAGTTCTGGACTCTTCCTTAGGCCCGATTTGCTCGGTAGTACTGATTACCGGCGCCGGCGGCATGTTCGGTGGCGTGCTTCGGGCGTCAGGCATTGGCGACGCCTTATCTAACTCCCTCAGCGATATTGGTCTTCCGATCATTCTGGCAGCTTACGTGATTGCCGTGATTATGCGCCTGGCTCAGGGTTCGGCTACCGTGGCGTTGGTAACCGCTGCCGGACTCATGGCGCCCGCCGTGATTGGCGGTGATTTTACCTCCATGCAGGTAGTCGCGATTACCCTGGCAACGGCAGCGGGCTCTGTCTTTGCGGGGCATGTCAACGACTCTGGGTTCTGGCTGGTTGGCCGCCTTTTAGGTATGGATGTCAAGACGACGCTAAAGACCTGGACAGTTCAGCAAGCGCTGGAATCCGTTGTCGGCTTTATATTCGCCACTATTATTTTCATGCTGTTTTAGGTGAACACGATGACCAAAGCACTTTTCGATATTAGCAACCGTCTAGCACTAATAACCGGGTCCTCAAGGGGCTTGGGCAATGCACTTGCCAGGGGGCTTGCTTCACAAGGCACTCGCGTCATTTTGCACGGCCGGGATCTAGACCGCGTGAAGGAGGAAGCCTGCAACATCGCTCAGGAGACAGGCGCCAGCGTTGAAGCCGTCAGCTTCGATGTCACTGATGCCCAAGCGACCCAGCAAGCCGTGGAAGCCCTTATCGATCAATTCGGCGTTCCGGATATCTTGGTCAATAATGCCGGGCTTCAACGCCGAGCGCCGTTCAACGAATACGCGACACAAGATTGGGATGCACTTATCGCCACTAATCTGTCGAGCCTGTTTTACGTATCCCGAGCCTTGACTCCCGCCATGAGCAAACGTGGCTCAGGTAAAGTCATCAACATCGGCTCGGTACAGTCCAAGCTTGCCCGCGAAACCATTGCCCCTTATTCAGCAACCAAAGGCGGCGTTGTGCTACTCACACAGGGTATGGCTGCCGATTTGGCGCGCTTCAACATTCAGGTCAACTGCATTTCACCCGGCTACTTCAAAACCGAAATGAACACCGCGTTATGGCAAGACCCAAGCTTCAATCAGTGGGTTGAAAAACGCACTCCTGCACAACGCTGGGGACATTTCGACGAGCTGGTGGGCACGCTGGTCTATCTGTGTTCGGACGCTTCGAGCTTCGTGTCCGGACAAAATATTTTTGTTGATGGCGGCATGACCTCGGTGGTTTAACCTCCGAGAACCGCCCTTTGGGATGAAACGCCATGCAAGCATTAGTTATTCACGGTAAGCAGGATCTGCGCGAAGAGAGTCTCTCCCTTCCCGAGCTGGCAGCGGGAAAAGTTCGGCTGCGTATGGCCTTTGGCGGGATTTGCGGCTCGGACCTTCACTACTACCATGAGGGCGCCAACGGGGCCTTCGTGGTGCGCGAACCGCTTATCCCCGGCCACGAGATGGCAGGCTTAGTCGAGGAAGACCCGAGCGGCAAACTGGCCCCAGGAACGCCGGTTACCCTCCACCCCGCCACTTTTGGCAAAAGCCAGCCAGGCATTGAGGGCAAGCCGCACTTGTGGCCGGAAGGCGCCTACCTAGGCTCTGCCTCTACCTGGCCGCATACCCAAGGCGGCATGAGTGAGTATCTGGATGTGGACCCCGGTATGGTACGGGTTCTGCCTTCCTCTCTTCCGCTCAAGCGCGCCGCCCTGGCCGAACCGCTGGCGGTTGGCCTGCACGGCATTGAAGTGGCTGGCGGTGTCGAGAAGCAGCGGGTGCTGGTTTGCGGCGCAGGCCCCATCGGGCTGCTGGCAGCCGCAGCGGCGCTAGCCAAGGGCGCTTTAGAGGTGAGCATTACCGATGTGCTGGAAGGCCCGCTTTCTCGGGCGCGCGCGCTTGGCGTGCAGCGCACCTACCGCATCGGCGAAGATGAGGTTCCCCAAGAAGCATTCGACGTGGTGCTGGAGTGTACTGGCGTACCGGCCTCCATCAACGACGCGATCCTGGCGGTTCGCCGTGCAGGCGTTATTGCCCAGATTGGCATGATGCCCGCTACCCCGCAGCCGCTTGCTCTGGCACCGCTGATTGCCAAGGAAGTTCAGCTACGCGGCTGCTTCCGCTTTCATGATGAAATCGATGACGCGATTGCGCTGCTGGCCGCCGACGCCCGCTTTGATGATGTCATCACCCATGTGCTGCCCGCCGCTGATGCCCAGAACGCCTTTGCCATCGCCAAGGATTCTGAAATCTCCGGCAAGGTGCTGATTGAACTCTGGCCGTAACGTTTCTGGTTACAAAAACGTTTCTGGGCACAAAATAGAAGAAGCGGGCCAAGAGCCCGCTTCTATTGATTAACGCCTGCGCTTAAAAGTTGGGTTTGCGCTTCTCGACGAAGGCCGCCATGCCCTCTTTCTGCTCTTCACCGGCGAAGCAGAACGCAAACAGGCTGGTTTCGAGCGCCAGAGCGCTGTCGAGTTCCTGATCCATGCCGTCGTGTACGGCCTGCTTGGCGCCGCGTACCGATAGCCGACCATTGCCTTTAAGCTGCTTAGTAAATTCTTCGACATAGCTTTCCAGCTCAGCCTGGGGCATGACGCGGTTCACCAGACCGATACGCAGTGCTTCCTGCGCGTCGATCTTGCGCCCGGTGGTGACCAGATCAATGGCCATCGCCGGGCCAACACGGCGCGGCAAGCGCTGTGTGCCGCCAAAACCGGGGATCACGCCCAGCAATACTTCCGGCTGACCAAATACGGCGTTGTCGCTCGCTACCGCCCAGTCGCAGGCCAATGCCAGTTCGCAGCCGCCGCCAAGGCAAAACCCGTTCACCAGCGCGACCACCGGCACTGGCAAGGTTTCCAAACGTTTGATGGTACGCAGCGCCTGGCTTGCAAACGCGCGGGCCTCCTCGGGCGTTTTATCGCGCATTTCGGTGATATCCGCACCAGCAACAAAGGACTTCTCGCCCGCGCCGGTAATCAGTACCGCGCGCAGATCGGACTGGGCTTCAAGCTCAACCAGATGGGACTCCAACGCGGCAAGCACTTCGCTATTCAGGGCGTTCAGTGCCTTCGGGCGGTTAATGGTGAGACGTACCACGCCGTCGTTGTCGACCTTCTCAATCACTGCTTCACTCATATTGGCTCCTTCATTGTTATGGCGGCGCTAACTGGCCTGCCTTCCAACCCTAGCTAACGCTTGGTTGGGAGGCAATCACTTCTTGTATCGTCGTTTCTTTAATGCTGTTTTGCCTCTTCGCGCAGAACAAACTTTTGTATCTTGCCCGTCGAGGTTTTGGGCAACTCGCTGAACACTACCGTTTTGGGCACCTTGAAGCCGGCTAACCGCTCGCGGCAATGCGCAATAATGTCCGCTTCACTAACCTCGCCATAGCCAATTTTCAATTTTACAAAAGCACAGGGCGTCTCTCCCCACTTCTCATCCGGCTTGGCGACAACGGCGGCTTCCTCTACCGCCGGGTGGGCGTAGATGGCGTTTTCCACCTCGATAGTGGAGATGTTTTCACCGCCCGAAATAATAATGTCCTTGGAACGGTCCTTAATCTCGATATAGCCGTCTGCATGCCAGACGGCCAGGTCACCTGTGTGGTACCAACCGCCCTCTAACGCCTGCTGCGTGGCCTTTGGATTTTTTAGATAACCTTTCATCACGTTGTTGCCGCGCATCATGATTTCGCCGATGGTTTCACCATCTTTGGGCACGGGCTCCAGACTGACAGGATCGGCAACACACAGCGCTTCCAGCATATGGTAGCGCACGCCTTGCCGCGATTTGATCGTGGCGCGCTCAGCCAGGGGTAGCTCGTTCCAGGCCTCGCGCCAGGCGCATACCGTTACCGGCCCATACACTTCGGTTAACCCATACACGTGGGTTACTTCGATTCCCAATGTCTCGATACCCGCAATCACCGAGGCTGGCGGTGCGGCTCCCGCAGTCGTCACTTTTACCGGGTGGTCGAATTCGCGCTTATCTTCAGCGGGCAGGTTAACCAAGCCGTTAAGAATAATCGGTGCGCCGCTAAAGTGGCTGACGCGCTCATCGGCAATCAGCTGCATCACCTTTTTAGGCTCGACTTTACGCAGGCAAACATTGACCCCGGCATTGGCGGCAATCGTCCAGGGAAAACACCAGCCGTTGCAGTGAAACATCGGCAGTGTCCACAGGTAGATGGGATGATGCGGCATCGCCCACTCCATCACGTTGCTGACAGCGTTCAGGTAGGCGCCGCGGTGGTGATAAACCACGCCTTTAGGCTTACCGGTAGTGCCTGAGGTGTAGTTAAGCGAGATAGCCTGCCACTCATTATCCGGCAGCCGATAGGCGTAGTCGGGGTCGCCTTCGGCGAGCAGAGCTTCATACTCAACTGCGCCAATGCCTTGGGGATCGCCCAGAAACTCCATATCAGCAACATCAATGATCAATGGTTTCTGCTCAAGCATGGCGACCGCTGCCTGAACCACCTCGGAAAATTCAGGGTCCACAAGAATGGCTTTGGCCTCGCCGTGGGCCAGCATATAGCTGATCGCCTCAGCGTCGAGACGAATGTTTAGGGTATTGAGCACACAGCCCGCCAGAGGCACGCCAAAGTGCGCTTCAAACATCGCAGGAATATTGGGCAGCATGGCGGCCACCGTCTGACCTGGCTGAAGTCCGCGCTGCTCAAGCGCTGATGCAAGCTGACGACAGCGTGCCCAGGTTTCAGCCCAGTTGCGACGGATCTGGCCATGTACGATAGCGGGATAGTCGGGGTAAATGGACGCCGTACGCTCTATAAACGTCAGCGGCGAGAGCGGTACATGATTGGCGACGGTTTGGGGAAGATCCTGCTCGAAAATAGAAGACATACAGCGCTCCTTGATTGGCGAAGTCTGCCCGTTGCGCTAGCGTGTTCGCCTGAATAGCGTTTGTTGTATTAAACCGGTTTATAGCTTGTTTTCATCGCCAGAAACACAGCCGCCGCCCAAGGGCGGCGGCTGCGGCTGCGTATTAATCTACTTCAAAATCGCTCAAGCACTGGATGCCCGCTTCGATCACGGCCCGCTGGGCGCGCCCAATCGGAAGCCACTGCATAATCGCAAACTCGGCGCTGCGCATTTTGGCGGTATAGAAAGGGTCATCGCTGCCGTTGTTAAGCGCAGCCTGCGCGCTAAGTGCTGCCTGTCCCATCTGCCAGGCGCACAGCACGTGACCTACCAGGTTTAAAAACGGCGTTGCATAGCCTTGCACAGCATCTGGCCCACGGTCAGGATCTTTACCCTGTTCAAGTACCTGTTGCTGGGCGGCGCTTAAATCTTCAAGCCCGGCGGCTAACGCCTGCCCCAGGTGGCCAAGCGCCGGTTCAGCGTTAAGCTTCTCAACGGTTTCAGCCGCATCTTTTAACAGGCTGGCAAACGCTTCGCCGTTGTCGCGCTGTAACTTGCGCCCGGCTAGATCCAGCGCCTGGATACCATTGGTGCCTTCATAAATCGGTGCGATACGTACATCACGCAGCAGCTGCGCGGCGCCCGTTTCTTCGATATACCCCATTCCGCCATGCACCTGCACACCTAACGAGGCGATCTCTACCGCCTGATCGGTCGAAAAGCTTTTCACTACTGGGATGAGTATGTCGACACGCGCCTGGGCCGTTTGACGCTCTGCTGGATTGTGCGCATGGCGGGCGATATCCAGTTGAGCGGCGCAGTAAAGTGCCAAGGCACGCAGAGCATCAGTGCGGGCACGCATGGCAAGCAGCATGCGCCGTACATCCAGATGCTCGCTGATGGTACATTCCTGGCCACCACGCGCGGCGGGCAGGCGCCCCTGCTGGCGCTCGCGGGCATAGGCAAACGCGTGCTGACAGGCACGCTCAGCCACACCAATCCCCTGAATGCCGACTTTGTGGCGCGCCTCATTCATCATCGTGAACATATGGTTCAGGCCGCGCCCTTCTTTACCCACCAAGTACCCTATCGCGCCACCCTGTTCACCAAAACTTAGCGAGCAGGTGGGCGAGCCGTGGATACCCAGCTTGTGCTCAATAGCGGTACAGATCACGTCGTTGCGCTCACCCAGAGTGCCGTCATCATTGACCAGGAATTTAGGCACCAGAAACAGCGAAATGCCTTTATTGCCTTCAGGGGCATCGGGTTTGCGCGCCAGCACAAAGTGGATGATATTTTCAGCGGCGTCGTGTTCACCCCAGGTGATGTAGATCTTCTGGCCGTTTAACCGATAGTGATCGCCTTCGGGAACCGCTTTGGTGCGTACTTTGGAAAGATCCGACCCCGCTTGGGGTTCGGTCAAGTTCATGGTACCGGTCCAGGTACCTTCAACAAGTTTAGGGAGGTAGGCCGCCTTTAATGCATCACTGCCGTGATGCGCCAGCGCTTCAATAGCCCCCGCGGTCAACATGGGACAAAGGCCTAGCGCCATATTGGCGCCATGCAGCATTTCCTGTACGGCACTGGCCACCACTTCAGGCAGATTTTGACCACCTAACGCCTCGGATACGCCGATGCCGTTCCAGCCCCCTTCTACATAGGCCTGGTAGGCGGCTGCAAAGCCCTCTGGCGTTGTTACGCTGCCATCGCTCTGGCGTTTAGCGCCCTGGCGGTCGCCAATGGTATTAAGCGGCCCCCAAACGTCACCCGCCAGTTTTGCCGCTTCCTCAAGCACCGCCTCGACCAAGTCAGGCGAGGCATCCTCAAAGCCCGGTAAGCTAAGTGAACGGTGCGCCAAGAGCTCTTCAAGCACAAAGCGCAAATCGCGTATCGGCGCGGCATAGACATTCATGGCAAACCTCGGGCTGAAAATTAAACAGAGCTTTCTTAAACAATTGTTTGAAAGTATGCCTAGGATAGTAGTAATACTCGCCCAGATACCATTAGCCCAAGGTATCAGCCGCCTCCCATCCCGTTCTTATGCCTGATTATTTACGCACTGCCGATTGTTCAACATCGTCGTAGAAGGTGATATGGCTCTCATCTTCTGCAGGTGGCCCCACGACCGGCTCGACGGCATCCACATCCCAGACGGCATCGGATAAATCTTCCAGATACTCGTGCTCAAGCGCCCCTTGCAGCAACTCTTCGGTTACCACCAGCTCAGCCCCTGCAGCCGTCATGGGAGTAGTAGGTGTAAACGGCGCAACAGGCAGCGGCGCTGGGCGTACATGCCGACGCCAGGAGAAGAACGCCACCAGGAACAGGCTTAGCGAGCCGAAAGCCCAGAACAGACCCGCATCACCCATGGCGGTCATCACCGGTGAGATCAACAACGGGCTGATGGTGGCACCAATCGAGTTGATCAACAGCAGTCCCTGACTCATCCGCACCAACGCGCCTGCCGGCGCACGATCGGCGGCGTGGCTCACCGCAACCGGATACAGCGCAAATACTCCGCCACCGAGCAGGAACAGAAGCGCCCCCAGCACTAGCGTAGAGAGCGGCAGCCAGAGCATCGCTGCCGAGATCAGCACGCAGAAACCGCTAATACCAATCAGCACCATCTGCCGGTCATGCCGATCCGACCAGCGGCCAATCGGGTATTGAAGCAGCATCGCGCCCATGATTACCACGGCCATCATCTGCCCCACCTGGCTTACACTCATACCGATGCGCTGCAAGTATAGCGGCAGCAGCGTATACGCGGCAGCAACTACCATGCCTGAGCCTAAGCTGCCCATCACGCCTGTAGGTGTGAGCGTAATCAGGCGATGCGGAGGCAATGGTTCCGCATGCTCCATAATCGGTGATACGCGGGGGATCATGGCCATGGGTAACACAGAGAGCGAAGCCAGCAGGCCAATCACCATAAAGGGTGCGGTCACCCCCATCGCATTGGTCACGCCCAGCAATAGCTGGCCCACCACACCGGCGGCATACAGCGAAATCATATACAGCGCCAGCAAACGGCCGCGAACTTTCTGGTCCCCCGCTGTCAGCAACCAGCTCTCAATAACCAGATAAACACCTACCGTGGCCCAGCCGCCCACCAACCGTAGCGCAAACCATGCCCAGGGATCGAAGAACAAACCTTGCAGAAGCACCGTGACGGCGACCAGCGATGCAAAACTACCGTAAGCACGGATATGGCCAATGCGCAGCAGCAAACGGTCATTAACCATGGCACCCAGCGCCAGACCAATAAAATAGGCCGAAGAGACAATCCCGATAACCGTTGCGGACTCCCCGGCGGCATCCAAGCGTACGGTGATTAAGGTCGCTAAAAAACCATTGCCGATACCTAGAATAAACAGGCCTAACAGGGGCGCTAGCGCCATGGCCAGTAGTTGCCGCGACATGAAAACCTCACCTTGCCAAACAAGTTGCTAAAGACGCTGCTAGAGGACCGTTATCGCCTCCCACACCACGACAGGCAAGAAACGGGCGCGCAATTATTGCTTTGGATAGCACAAAGTCAACGCTTTTTCACACCTTAACTGCCGTAATCAGTGTTTTCTCAGAATAACCGTATCCTTTGCAGGAAATTCGACTGTAAACTGATGCTTTGCAGCCCACCATTCAAAGGTCGCTTCACTAAAAAAGCACACATGGGTAGGATCATTAATATAGTGCCAGCGTGAAAAGGCTGCTTGTGTGGTAACGCGCTTGGTCATCAGCCCCAAATAACCGCCGGGGGTAAGCTGGCCAACCAATTGCGCCAATACTTGGCCGGGCAGCGCCAGATGCTCCAACACTTCTGTGGCGGTAATAAAGTCATAGACATGCTGCAACACTGATGTATCGGGCGCGTAGAAAATATCGAAAATGGCCATTGGATGGCCAACTTCCTCGAACATTACCGAAAGCGTTGGCCCCGGCCCCGCACCAAAATCCAAACCCTTAGCCCCTTGAGGCAATTTGGCGCGGAGCGGGGTAAACAATCGGCCGAGAAACGCTCGATACCCCGTATCCTCGGGTGAATTTTGATGCTTATCGTATTCCGCTTTTTCATCCGCTGCGCTTAAATGCTGATCTGACGGCACAAACACCAGCGAACACGTGGCACACTGGTAATAATCACGACGGTGATCCTGGTGATATAAGCTGACTTTCGTTTCGCCACATAGCGGACAGCATCGCATCGTCGTATCCTCTGGTTTTCGGTTTTGCATTTAAGGAAAGTGGCATGCTCTCAGGTCTGGACCATCTTGTAGTGACTGTGACTGACATGGGTCGCGCGGTTGATTTCTATTCACGCGTTTTGGGGCTGGATGTACGTTATCGCGATGCACAACGGGTGGATTTAATGCTGGGCGACACGGCCTTACGGCTTCATCAAACCGATACCGATATCGAGCCGATTTCTGCCACCCCAACTCCAGGCAGCTTAGATCTGTGCCTGCGTTGCCAGCTGCCACTGGATGAATTTCAACAGCACTTGGAAGCGTTGGATATCGAAGTTGAGCTTGGCCCTGTCGCCCGCCAGGGCGCCAATGGCGCCATTGAGTCTGTTTACTTGCGTGACCCCGATGGCAACTTGCTGGAAATTTGTCGTCCGGCGCCCCGATAGAAAAAAACTTTTCTGCTTCGATGATAAGCATTGCTATGCGCGCTATTATAACGCGCTCGAACGGTATCCACAGGATGCTTAGTTTCAAAGCATGCAACAGGAGTAATCATGCGCGATAATGATACGTCTCTGGAAGGCGAAGTAATACACAACGAGACACATCAAGACTCTCCCGTCAAAAAACCCGACACCACCATGGCCATGGTCAATTATGGCCTTTATCTGGCAAGCTTTTTAGTCGGTTTCAGCATGTTTGTCGGCGTTATTATTGCCTATGTATATCGTGGTAAAGGGCCTGCTTGGCTAGATGAGCATTACCGCTACCAGATCCGCACGTTCTGGATCGGCTGTGTGTATGGTTGCATTGCGCTGGTGCTTACGCTGGCTCTAGTCGGCTTCTTGCTCTTTTTTGCACTCGCTGCATGGATCATCATTCGCTGCGTTATCGGCTTTAAAGCGTTGCAGGAACAGCGTGCCCCTGCCAACGTGGATACCTGGCTGATTTAAGCGATGCAACATAAGGCTTCCGCCAAGCGGCGTCCATTCACTCAGGCGAGCGCTATCTCATGGCTATGGAGAACGCTCGCCAAATGGCCCTTGCCACGCCTCTGGCGTATGGCCTCATTGCTCGGCCCTCAAGTTTACCGGTTCAGTAAACGCGAGCGTCGAGTCACTGAGCTCAATCTTAACGTAGTCTATCCGACTACCTCAGCCGCTCATCGCAAGGCGCTTGCCAAACAGAGTCTGAAGCATTCAACGGCGACAATGCTTGAGCTTGGCCATGCTTGGATGGCCAAGCCAGAGAAAGTGTCTGCATCAATTTTGGAAGTGCACGGCCGCGAGAAGCTGGATAGCGCCCGCGCTGAAGGCCGCGGTGTTATCGTGCTGGCACCGCACTTTGGTAACTGGGAAGTGCTCAACTTCTGGCTTTCCAGCCACTTCCCGTTTACCGCCATGTACGAGCCGCCCAAAATGGCTGAGCTTGAACCGATAATTCGCCACGGCCGCGAGCGCATGGGTGCCCAACTGGTGCCCACCAACCCACGCGGTGTGGCAGCGCTTCTCAAGGCGCTAAAGCGCAGCGAGGCCATCGGCATTCTGCCCGACCAAGAGCCCGATTGGGGCAGCGGCGTGTTTGCGCCTTTTTATGGGCGTAATGCTTACACCGCAACGCTTTTACCCAAGCTGGTCGCCCGCACCCAAGCGCGTGTGGTCACTGGCGTTGCCCTGCGCCTTCCAGGCCGCGGCTTTGCGATCCACTTTCTGGATGCCGACGAGCGTGTGTATAGCGCTGAAGAAGCGGAATCAGCCGTTGGCGTCAATGCGAGTGTCGAAGCATCGATCGCGCTTGACCCAGCCCAGTACCAGTGGGAATACAAGCGCTACCGGAAAGTCGTCGAAGAACAGCAACAGCACCCGCAAGCCAATGATTTTCGGCTTTACTGAGCCAACTGGCCAGTTTCCAGAGAAATCTCTTCACCAAACCCTTCACGCAGCCAGTGACGTAGCTGGCTCATTTTGGCGGCGCCTTGGGGGTTGTCCAAAGGCGGCAAGGTACCGTCGATAAATCCATGCGCGCGAAAAGGCGCTAACAGCCTGGCATCGCCGCTAATAATATGTACCGGCACTGCCTTGCTGGCGTTGTCGCCGGTGATGAGCGGCGCTGGCTGATGGTCACCAAGTACTATAAGCAGCGTATTGTCATCCACTACTCTTTCCGCCCAGCGCCCGGTGACATCTACAGCGTAGTCGACAGAGCGGCCATAGTGCTCGCGAACCCGTTCAGCATCCTGCCAAAGTACCTCTGGCGGGTCACCTGCATGCTCCCAGGGCGCAAAAATAGCGCCATCACCTATCGTCGACCAGTCTTCAATAACCGGCAAGATGGGTGTCCAGGGCGCATGGCTTGATATCAGCGCCATCTGGGCAAACACAGGTGTGTCACCCAGCAGTTGCCGCTGCGTATAGTCGAGCGTGAATTGATCCGGCATGGTGACCCAGTTCAAGGCAGGGCCTGCATAGTCGATATCTTTTGCTGCAAAAATATCGTCAAAGCCATACATTTTACCCTCCGGCCAGGCAAGCGTAATCGCGGGCATGATACTCAGCGTGCGCTGACCGGTTGCTTTAAAATCATCAATCAGGGTTGAGGTTTCACTATTGAGCATTAGTCGGTACCACAGCTGATTATCGATCCAGCGTCCGCTGAGTACCGTGGCATGCGCAAGCCATGACTGCCCGCCCTGAATAGGCGCTTGCAGCAATCCCGAGACGACATGCAGACTGCGCTTGGCTAACCTCTGCTCCATGGATGCAAGCGTAGGAAGCAGCAAGTCGCTATAGCGCGTATCGTTGAGTGCCGATACTCCATAAGATTCAACGAATGTAAGCAGCACGTTGTGGCCTTCAAGCCCTTGGAGCGGCTGCGCTTCAAGAGGTGCTGAGTCAAGTTGCTCGGAAAACGCAAGCCGTGCCTGATGAGTCACGCTTATCTGATGCCACTGAAAGCGCGATGCCTCAGCCATGGGCAGCGACGAATGGTGCCCTAACGGCTTCCCTGTGCTATCGGCTATGCCCAGGCCAAGCGCAACCACTAACATGTAAAGGGCTACCGCTCCTTTTATACGATGCCCCCACAAAGGACGTGCTGGAAGCAGTAAGTAAAGCAGCCCACCCAATATTCCCATCAGCAAGACGGCGCCGACGAGCATTGCGCAAACTGCCCATATTTGGCCTACATTACCTACCAGTAAGTTAAAAATTGAGCGCACCAGAGGGAGATCTAAATACAGGTTGAGGGGCCGCCCAAATGCCGCGTAAGTGGCTGCATTGCCTAGATTAGCAACGGTTACCAAGGCAACCCAGCTGATTAGAGCCACCCCCAGTAAGCGCCGCCCATAACCGACGGGGAGCATCAGCATAAGCGGTACGATGACCCATGCTTCCCAGGCGACAAGAGGCTGCCCAATGGTGCCAAAGCGCCACCATAAGGGAGCCACAAGCAGTAAATTGAGTGCTAGTGCACCAACCAATAATCGCAACATAATAGGTTCGAGACCCTCTCAAGAGGTGGGCAATCAACAGGACGGGGGACCTTACTTAGCTGTATCAAAAAAACCGTCGAATAAATGACCTTACGTTAAATAAACTGTGTGCATAAAGTACTAAACGTATAATATTTGTATTAAAAAAACATTTTAGTTAGCTCTATATAGCTTTCTTCAAGGCAGCATTCGAAAGGAAATCGTTTATGCGCTGTACGAACATGAAAAGTACAAATACTGGAAAATGGATGTTGTTGCTCGGCTGCTTTACAGCGCTGCCTCTGCCTGTCAACGCTAATCAAGATGAACACTTTAATCGAGTCATTGAGCGAGCCCAAAAGCTTGCCGAACAGACTTACCAAGCGCCAGAAGAGTCGCTTCCCCCAGCATTACAAGACGTTAATTACGACACCTACCGACAAATACGCTTTGCGCCTGAAAAGGCGTATTGGCGTGATGAAAGCCCCTTCAATCTACAGCTATTTCATAGCGGTTTCATATTTCAAACGCCCATCACCCTTAATATCATCGAGAACGACACGGTAACCCCCCTGCCTTTTTCAAGCGATGATTTCCAATACGATGACGATGCCCAGGCTCTTCTGGAGCAGGATCTGACCGGTAGCGGCCATGCCGGATTTCGGTTGCATTACCCCCTTAACAACCAAGACTACGCCGATGAGTTCGCGGTCTTTTTAGGTGCCAGCTATTTTCGCCTGACGGGTCAGGGTCAAACTTACGGGCTCTCCACGCGTGGGCTCGCCATTGATACGGCATCCCCCGAGGGGGAAGAGTTTCCGGCATTTCGAGAATTCTGGCTTTATAAGCCCGGTGCGAATGACGATGAAATAACCCTTCTCGCTCTGCTGGATAGCCCGTCTTTAAGCGGCGCCTACCGGATTACGTTACACCCGGGTGAGCAAACAGATGCAGAAATTGATGCTCGGCTCTTTGCGCGTAGCGATGTTGCCAAGTTAGGTATTGCTCCGCTGACCAGCATGTATGCTTTTGGGGAAGCCAGTGACGAGCGCCCTGATGACTTTCGCCCTCAGGTACATGACTCTGACGGCCTATTGATCCATACCGGCGCGGATGAGTGGATTTGGCGCCCGCTGAGCAACCCAAAAAATGTACACATTTCAAGCTTTTTGGATGACGCCCCCAACGGTTTTGGGTTAATGCAACGCCAGCGCAACTTTGACCGCTACCTGGATATGGAGGCCCAGTACCACCTCCGGCCCAGCCAATGGGTAGCCCCGATCGAGCCATGGGGTGCAGGGCATGTTGAGCTGGTGGAAATCCCTACGCCAGATGAAACCTTCGATAATATAGTGGCTTACTGGGTTGCCGACGAGCCGCTCAAGGCCGGAGAATCACGTAAGCTTCATTACCATACCTACACGCTCAATGATGTTCCTGAAAAGCATACGCTTGGCCAGGTCATCCGCACCCGCCATGGCACTGCCAACGTTCCAGGAACCGGTGAAGATAATGCACTAAAGCGTCAATTTATTGTCGACTTTCAGGGCGGACCGCTTAACGATATTGCCGCCGACCAACCTGTCGAGCTTGAAATTAGCACGCAGACAGGAGAAGCCAGCGCAGCGCATGTGATGCCGCTACCCGACAATGCTTGGCGCGCCAGCTTTCGCATAGAGTCTCATAATGAACCTAGCGATATTCGCCTGCGTTTAATGCTTAACGGCCAGCCGATTAGCGAAACCTGGAACTACGTGTGGTATCCCGATGCATAAAAAAAACGAACGATCACAAAAACAGCCACAAGAACTTGCATCAGAACTAGCACCCTCGATTCCATGGCTCGGGTTTCGCCGCATCCTTTTGGCCGTGCTGGTAATAAGTTCCAGCATCGCTGGCTGTGTGGCCATGTATCATGTCATTTCCAACCTGGAAATAGGTTGGCAGGTCACCATGCTGGTGCTATTTGCGCTCACCTTCACCTGGATCGCCCTAGCTTTCTGGGGAGCCGTCTTTGGCTTTATGGTATGCCTGCTGCGGCGCGATCCGTTAAGCCTACGGCGGCAAGTACCGCTTGCGCCTAACGGCAGTTTATTGGTTAGCCGAACAGCGCTGGTGATGCCAATTTATGCAGAGCCCCCCATTCCTACTATCGCGGGGCTTGAAGCTACCTGTCGTTCGTTGATCGAGCAGGCAAAAACACCGGATAACCATATTGAAACGCCGCTCAGCGAACACTTTGAAGTGTTTATTCTGAGCGACACCCAGGATGCCGAGAAGGCCAAAGTGGAAGCCGCCCATGTGGTTGCATTACAGCAACGCCTGGCAGGCCAGCTATCGGTTCACTACCGGCGCCGGGAGAACAACCTGGGCCGTAAAGCGGGCAATATTGCCGAATTTTGCTGCCGCTGGGGGCGGCGCTATGACTATATGGTAGTGCTCGACGCCGATAGTCTCATGAGCGGTGCAACGCTATTGAAGCTTGTCCATCGCATGCAGCGCCAGCCAAGCGTTGGCTTGATTCAAACCGTGCCGATCCCGGTTGGCCAGCGTACGCTGTTTGGCCTGTTTACCCAGTTTGCCTCAGCACTGTACAGCCCGATGCTGGCAGCAGGGCAAAGCTTTTGGCAGGGCGACGCTGCTAACTACTGGGGACATAATGCTATTGTCCGCACCCGGGCGTTTATGGCAAGCGCAGGGTTACCCATGCTGTCTGGCAAACCGCCGTTGGGAGGCGAAATCTTAAGCCACGACTTTGTGGAAGCTGCGCTACTCAAAAGAAGCGGCTGGCAGGTTTTGCTGGATACGTCGGCGACTACCGCTGTTTCAAGCCATAACCCTTACGCCAGCGCCTCCCACAATAGTTTTGAGGCAATGCCCAGCAACATGCTCGACTTTGCCAAGCGCGACCGTCGTTGGCTACAGGGCAACCTGCAACATTTACGCCTACTGACAGGTGCAGGGCTTCACACCCTTAGTCGTCTGCACTTTTTGTTCGGCGCATTTGCCTATCTATCGTCGCTGGTTTGGCTTGGCTTGCTGGCCTGTACAAGCCTACTGGTGGGCTATCAAGCCATCGATAACACATCCGAGCAGATGCTCCCCCAATCGCTTTCAGTGGGGCTCCTGTTGATTACCTTGGGTATGTTGCTGGCCCCCAAAGTGCTGGGTCTGCTACTGGCGTTTATTCAGTGCCCTCACGCGTTTGGTGGCCGATTCCGGCTGCTTACAAGCGCGGTGCTGGAGATACTTTTTGCCGCACTAACCGCCCCGTTGATGATGGCCTTCCATAGTCTTTTTGTTATTAACGTCCTGATAGGTGGCTCTATCGAGTGGCAGACACAACCGCGGGGTGAGCGTTCGCTACGCTGGCGAGAGGTATGGCAACACGCAGGATGGATGACACTGTGCGGCCTTGCCTGGTCAGGCGGCGTCATACTGTTTTCGCCCTCCGCCTTTGGTTGGCTAACGCCTGTCTGGTTGGGTTTGGTCGTAGCGGTACCGATTATAAAATACTCAAGTAGCAGTACCTGGGGTGGAGTCCTTAGCCAACGCTTACGACTTTTACAAACGCCCAGCGTTAGTTTAAGTCCACCGCTGCTGAATGAGTTTAATGCCCTGATGTCGCGCGATAGTTCAACGCTACCGCCAGCCGAAGACGGCGCTACGCTAACCCTGAACGCACTGCCCTGTGAGCTATCGGGCGATATGCCGTGTCAGTCGCTCTATCAGTTTAATGCGCAGACAATGACGTCCCCCGAGCCTCAAGCAAAAGAGCCTAATTAATGCTTAGCCACTGACTGGGCTGGTAAGCATCTAAGCGGGGCAACCCGCTTTGGTGCTAATACATTCAAGCTTAAAGGCGCAGGATTTAAAATTTATGATTTACCATTGGCAGTCGCTGACCACCCCTGAACTGGCCGCTCTAGCGAAGCGCGACCCGATCGCCGTTTTGGTGTTGGGAGCCATTGAGCAGCACGGCTCTCACCTGCCTCTAGGCACAGACCTTATCATCGGCGAAGGGCTGCAAGCCGCCATGCTACCTCTTCTCGACCCTGCCCTGGATGTTGTTTGCCTACCACCTATTGCGGTGGGCGCAAGCGACGAGCACGCCAACTTTTCAGGCACGTTAAGCCTTCCGGCACCGCTCGCCATAGCGACGCTTGAAGCATATGGCGAAAGCGTTTCTCGGGCTGGCATCCAGCGTTTGGTATTAATCAATAGCCATGGCGGTAACAAAGCCATCATGGATTTGGCGTCACTCACCTTGCGTAAGCGTTTTGCTATGCGCGTCGTTAAAGCAACGTACACCCGCCTGCCCCCACTTGAAGGGGCTATCAATGCCGACGAGCTGCGCTATGGCTTACATGGCGGACTGCTGGAAACCGCCATGATGCAGTACCTCGCGCCAGCCTCTGTAAAGCTTGAGGGCTATCAAACTGCCCCAATTGGCACCTTGCAGCATAATCAGCTGCTAGGGCCGGAAGGCGCGGCCGCGTTTGCCTGGCTTGCCGAAGATCTCAGCCAACACGGTGTGGCAGGCGATGCCCGCCAGGCTAACGCCGCATTGGGTGAGCGCTTGGTACAACACTACGCTAGCCAACTGGCAACCGTGGTGGCTGAAACCGCCCGGCTACCCGCAGTATCTCAAAAACCCTAGTGTTAGAGCAGCGTGGCCGCTAGCGGCTATTGCTGCCTAGCACATCGCCGAAAAGATGGCCTGCCCGGTTGGCCTTAGCACTCAAATAACGGTGGTTTTGGTCGGTGACGCTGCCATAAAGCGCCTGACGCGATACCACTTCAATACCTCCCTCACGTAGAGCTTCAATTTTTAAAGGATTGTTGGTCAGTAGCTGAACCTGGGAAATATCCAGGGCGTTGAGCATATCCACCGCGACCGCGTACTGACGCTCATCGTCGCCAAAACCCAGCACCTGGTCGGCGTCCACGGTGTCTAGCCCGCCATCCTGCAAAGTATAAGCGCGTAGCTTATTGGCAAGTCCAATGCCGCGCCCCTCCTGAGCCAAATACAGCAGTACACCACCGCCCATTGCTTGAATATCCGCGACGGCGTTGCGCAGCTGCTCACCGCAGTCGCAGCGCAGGCTGCCAAATAAATCTCCTGTCAGGCAAGCAGAGTGCATACGTAGCGGCACAGCGCCTTCTAGCGTTTCCGGCTGACCAATGACCACTGCTACATGCTCGCGCAGACCATCCGGCTCGCGGAAGAGGACAAAGCGGCTTTCAGGCGCGTCTTCAAGCGGAATACTGGCTTCGCTTACCCGCTTGAGCATGCCCGGCGCCCCCGCCAGACATTTTTCGGCATCCTTCGCCTCAACCTCTAACAGCTTACCCTGGGCAATATCCTGGGCCACGGCGCTTGCTGCCTGCTCACTGACCTCGGCACATAGGGCTGCCGGGATAAGTAACGCACGGCGCATGATGGCAACCGCCCCGCGCTCGCCGGGCCCTGCCGGCTTCAAGCCACTTAATAACGAGTGCGAAGGACGATGCGCGCTTTGCGTAACGGCCAACGCGTTCAGGTCATTCTCGCCGATATTTTCAACCAGCGGCAAACACGCAGCCTCAGCGGTAAGCGACATTCCCATCGCCTCAAGGCGGTGGCGTGTTAACACCAGTGATGGACGCGTCCCTGCAAGCTTGGCCAGCATATCCACCGACTCAATGCCTTCCAATGCCTGTACCAGCAGACGCTTTTCGCCCGTGTTGATAACGACCGGCAACCCACGGCGAATATCAAAGATAGCGCGTTCAATGTGATACATATAGGCCTCCTAATTGCCTGTTGCAGCGAATAGCGTACGCTTGCGCTGGGCCATGTGGCCCCGCAAGATAAGACGGTTTTCTCAGCGCGGAGGCGTTATGCCCGACACCGATCGTCAAAATGGCTGCACTCGTCACGAAACATTGCTGGATATTGAGGCGGCCTGGGATTGGCTTTTGGCTATGCGCCATCGTAAGCCCTCCAGCACACCAATTGAGCTCAGCCCCGAGGGGCAATGGCATACCCATACGGCTGTTACGCCAGCAGCCACTGAGCTGCTGGACTGTCTGACACCGCTGGCGAGCCACGCCTCCTGGGTGATCGCCCAGCTGGGGCAGAGCCTGGATGGACGTATTGCGACCCAAAGTGGCCACTCGCATTACATCAACGGTCAAGAAAGCCTGGTGCACCTGCACCGGCTGCGTGCCCTGGTGGATGCCGTGGTAATTGGTGCGGGCACGGCAAGCGCCGACAACCCCCAATTGACGGTACGTCACGCCACCGGCACTCACCCCACGCGGGTGGTGCTCGACCCACGTGGACGCGTGCCTCGCGATATCAAGCTGTTCCAAACCGATTCGGCGCCCACGCTGCACGTGGTGGGGCCGGATACAGCGCTTGCGCCGCCGAGTGCCAACGTTCAACGCTGCAGGTTGCCACTCAATGCCCAGGGGCAGTTCGCCCCCAGCGATGTTATTAACCTGCTCAACCAGCGCGGGCTTAAGCGCATCCTGGTGGAAGGCGGCGGCGTTACGGTTTCCCAATTTATTGAGGCCGGTGTGATCGATCGCCTGCATCTTCTGGTCGCCCCGCTGCTGATCGGCTCGGGCAGGCCCGGACTGCAAATGACGCCCATCGAAACGCTTGAAAGTGCGCTGCGCCCGACGATGCGCCGGTTCCGTTGTGGTGACGACACTCTGTTTGACGTGCTGCTGCGTGCCGCCACCTTCACCTGATGGTTGAGCGCGGTGATGACGCGATAGCGCCACCCAGATGCCCGGCAGGCTGGAAAGAAGTACCAGTACCCCATACGCCAGGGAGACCGCCACGCCCTGAGCCGTTGGCAACCCGACCAGCGCCCAAGTTGCCACCGCGGCACCTTCGCGCACTCCCCAGCCAGCAACGGAAAGCGGCACCAGCATGGCCAAAAGCAGCACGGGGGCAAGCGCCAGAATCTGCAGTGCTTCAAGCTCCACACCAATGGCACGCGCGGCGCACACCATCACGAGCCCATAGCTCATCACGATGGTCAGCGAAGAGGCTAACTGTAAATTCCACACCCCCCGACTTAACAGCCCACGCTTGATATCCAATCGCATGGAGTGCCACCACGCAGGCAGCCTTGAGGAAGACAGACGGATTAGCCCTTGCCACACCGCCACCGACACCACACAAAGTCCACCGACAATCATAAGGCTCACCGGCCACCCCAGCACGGCATGCCAAAGTGGCGACAACAGAAGCGCCGCCAGGGTCAGAATCACTACGGCGACCTGACCCGAAGTGCGCTCGATAATGACCGCCCGCCAAGCGCTGCCGCGCGATACCGACTGGCTAGCATGCCGATGGGCACGACCGGCGTCGCCCAGCACTCCGCCGGGTAACAGCTGATTCATGAGTAGCGCCAGATAGTATTCACGCCAGGCATAGCTAAAGCGCAGCGGCGCCCCTACCCGCTCAGCGGTAAACTGCCACCGCCAGGCACTCAGCATGATTTGCAGCACGCTGATAAATAGCGCTAACGCCACCCAGCCAGGCGATAACCGCTCCACCTGAGCCATGATCTCGCGCGGGTTCACAAAGAGTGCCACCGCGCCCAAAAGCCCTACGCTAATGACCCCACGCTGAACCCAGGGAGAACGCACGATGCGCTTTATGCCCATAGGCTTACTCCGCCCTCAAAGGCGTTGCGAGCAAATCACAATGGCCAACCCAAATGCCCAGCTCACCACTGGCAACGGCCTGCGTACGCCGCTCACGCCACTCGGCAATTCGGGTTGCGGCTTCGGGCGCCTGCTCTGTCGCAGCTTCGGTCCAGCCGTTGATCAAGGCCGTCATCAGAGGCTGATGTGAACGATTACCTGCCCCCAATAGCCATGGCGTTTCTACCTGTTCAACCTGATAGTTTGCCTGCTCAAGCGCGCTAACCAGCGCGCCATGGGCCTGCCCCCCTAGCGCCTCACCCAAGCCTTTATCACGCTGCTGATGGGCGATAAACAGCGCCTGCAGCCAATGATCTTCATCATCGGCTTGCGGTTCGCCATCAGCGGCGGTAAAGCCCCATTCGCCCGTAACGCTAAGCGCCATCAAAAGCGCCTGCTGGTGCGTGGTACAGTGCGTGACGAGCGTTTCAATCCAAGTCTGCGAGACGAGATCAAGCAACGCTGATGCGCTTACCAAATGGGCCGATTGCAACGGCGGGTGATCCAGTGAATCGAGCGATACGCACAGGGTTTCCAGCGTTATCGCGCTTTGATCGGCAAGCGACTTAGCACTTGCCTTGGCCTCTTCAAGTAAGGCCGCATCATGATCAATCAGCGTCCAATGCTGCGGCAAGGGCATGAAAGGGGCAAGAAAACGCATATTGCTGCCGCGACCTGCCCCCAAATCGACCAGACGCGGCGCTTGGGTACGCGCGCTTAACCACTGGGCGACTTTGCCCGGAAGCTGCTGGCTTCTAAACGTAAAATCTACCTCTTCACGCAGCGTCAGCCAGTCAGGTGCAAACTGGCTACCCGCACTCAACGCGGGCGCATGGCTTAACGCTTTTGCAAATGCTACGCCCGCGGCCTGCCAATCATTGAGCTGCTCACGCGCGGCTAATGCTCCGGCTTTCAAAGAATCACGCAGCGCCGCGTCATCACAAAAACGGCTTAGGGCATGCTTTAGGGCCTCGACATCACCCGGTGCGACTTTAAGCCCCGCGCCTTGTGGTAAGGTTTCATCCAGGGCGCCGCCCGTTGTGGTAATGACTGGCAGGCCGTGCGCCAGCGCTTCGGTTACCACCATGCCATAGCCTTCATACCAGGAAGGCAGCACTAGCGCGTCGGCCTCCTGATAGGCCTGTATCAGCGTGGCTTCATCGCACTCACCGTGCAGTTGAATATTCGCGTTAAGCGCGTTGTCTTCAATAAGCTGCTGCACGCGCTCGGCAAACGCCGCGTCACGTGCAGCGCCATAACAGTCGCACTGCCAATTGGTCGACGTCACGCCTGCCAAGGCGCGAACCAGCAGATCCTGCCCTTTACGTGGCACCAGCGTTGCTACACATAAAAGACGCAGCGGTTTACCTGGTTCTAAACCTATACTTGCCGGAATTTCACTATTGATAAGAGCCGCATCTACACCGGGCTCTACCACGCTAATCTTGGCGGCAATCGGCATTGAATAGTGGTCCGCCAATGCCTTTAAACGGCGCTGGGTAAACCGGCTAGTCACAATAATTTGCGAGACGGCGGCCAAAGCCTGCAGCTCACGCTGATGAAACTGCTGTTGCTGTGTATCGCTTAACCCTTGTTCATCGCCTAACGGATGATGCACCAGCGCCGTTATCGCCAAGCGCTCGGCGTGCTGGGCAATCACTGTAGGGAGCGCCCCCATGGCCAGGCCATCAATCACGACGGTCGCTGCATCGGGTAAGTCACCTAGCGCAGCCGATAGCTGGTCACTGGCCTGCTGGTCAGCATCAGGAAAACGCCCCGCCAGGCTAACCACATCAACAGAATGCCCTGCGCCATGCAGCGCTTCGACGATGCGAGTGTCGTAAATATATCCACCGGTGCGCTGATTAAGATCACCCGCGACGATAAGGGTTAGTGATTGGCTCATAGATCCCCTTCATAGCTTGCCCAGGCAATATGGGACTCGTGCAGTTTGACTTCCATACGGGTGATACCCTGCGCGGTCTTACCCATTTTGCCTTCGCCAATGGCATCGGCCAGGCGGCTAAAAATAACGCTGGCCATAAATTCAGTAGAAGTGTTTTTGCCCGCAAACGCCTCTTCGTCATCCAGGTTGCGATAATTCAGGTGCGATAACACTTCTTTAACCGTTTCGCTCGCCAGGCCGATATCAATCACCAGACCATCTTCATCCAATTCAGGGCGTTGAAATATCACATCAACGACATAGGTAGCCCCATGGGTACGCTGAGCGGGGCCAAAAATTTCACCTTTAAAACTATGCGCAATCATAAAGTGATCACGAACACATAGACGGTACATAAACGCTCCTGGATTTGATTAATTTCAAGTGGGATAACGAAGGCGGTGGCATAACACATCGCTGCCTGTCGCAAAGAGCTTAGGGGCAAGCTGAGGCAGCGTTTCAAAGTCACTCTCGCCGCTGATCAGGGCATCCAATCGGTTATCGGTCAAGAGGCTCAAGGCAAGGGTCAAGCGGCGCTGGTAATCCCAGCGCGGGCGTAACTTGGCAGGCAGTTGGCCCACTTGGCTGGCGCGCAGGCTAAGGCGCTGAGAATGAAAAGCCCCACCCAGAGGAATGCTCACATCGCCCTCGCCAAACCAACTCATTTCAATAATACGGCCTTCATTGCCCAGCTGAGCGAGCGCTTGGCGTAAGCCTTCAGGGTGGCCGCTGGCGTGAATAACGCAATCCTGGTCACTGGGGGCCCGCTCAGGCGTACAGAAGGTAAGGCCCAAGCGCTCGGCAAGCACTTGGCGCTCAGGGTTAATATCGATCAGCGTCGCCGTTACGCCGGGTATCTGCGCGCATAGGTAAGCTACCAGTGTGCCGACAACGCCAGCACCAATAATGCTGATCTGTTCGCCCAGCATAGGCTCAGCGTCCCACACGCCATTGATGGCGGTTTCCATATTGGCGGCGAGCACGGCTCGCGCAGCCGGTATGTTTTCAGGAATCGGCAGTACCACCGTGGCGGGCACAACATAGCGATCTTGATGGGGGTAGAGGCAAAATACCGTTTTACTAAGCAGATGCTCTGGCCCCTGCTCGACTACGCCAACGTTGCAGTAGCCATACTTGACGGGGCCCGGAAAACGCCCCGCCTGGAAAGGCGCCTGCATGCGATCCACTTCACTTTCTGGAACACGGCCATTAAACACCAATGACTCGGTGCCCCGACTAACGCCGCTATACAAGGCGCGCACTAGAACGTCACTACTTCCAACGTGGGCTAGCGGTTCGCTTTTAAGCTTGCCCGTCCCTGGGTGAGTGACCCAAAAGGCGGTGGATGTTTCTGTCGCCGACATGACGTTTCCCTATTATTAGCGTTTTCATCCAATGAATCGGGTGCCCCGATGGGTAACTCAACGTTACCAATTCATGAACGTATTGTGGCGTTTCTTAAAGCTTAGCGTAGAAAAGCCATTGGTCGATGAATGCAGGAAGCCAATTTCGTTTAATAACGTTTAAAAATCAGGTAAGCCGTTTTCAGGAACATCAATACGCTATGATGAATGAGATAGACAACACTGCGCCTATGTACAAGAATGGTACATATAAAAATATTTGCATCAATTAATTAGCTGCGGACAGACGGTTCGCTCTGCGAGATGCCATGCTTCGATTCTTTCCCTCCGCCTCTACTCCGCTTTTATCTAGTCGACTATATACCGCTGGCGAACTGACTGTGGGCAGCTTAGTACTTCTGGGGATGGGGAGTGTGTTACCGACGCTACTGGCCACTACCTTGAACTGGGGGCTGGCATTTGGGTTATATGCCCTGATTAGCTTACTGGTAATGATTTTTTGGTCTGGTGGCGCATTGGGATGGGCGAACCGCATTACGTTACTACGCGCAATACTGGTTGCCTTGGCAGCCGGGGCACTTGCCAATAACGTCTTCACCCAGGCCATTTGGCTATGGTTAGTTATCGCGACCGTGGCGCTTATGCTTGACGGTGTGGATGGCTGGATTGCCAGGCGAACCAAAAGCTATAGCGCGTTTGGCGCACGTTTTGATATGGAGCTGGATGCCCTACTGATTCTTCTGCTGTGTATCGGGCTGATCCAACTGGAATCGCTGGGCCTATGGGTGCTGCTGATTGGCTTAATGCGCTATTTTTTTGTGGCCGCCAGCTGGCATTTCACCTGGCTATCTGCGCCTTTATTTGCCAGCTTTCGGCGCAAACTGGTATGCGTTTGGCAGGTGTCCGCGCTATTGCTGGCATTAACGCCACTTACCCACCCGTTTTTGGCAAGCCTGTTAGCGTTTAGCGCACTAGTCTCGCTAGCCTATTCATTTGGGATGGATATTAGATGGCTCTACAAACAGTCTCAACATAAATAGACCCGAATGTGATCAGGCTAAATCTGGGGCGCCTCTGAGCACATAGCGCCCCGCCTACTTAGTTAGTAATCTGGCTTTGTAGCGCATTCAGCTCTTGGGTATGCATTTCTAATTCCTGGGTCGCTTCTTCGAGCTTAACGCGCCTTTTCTGAATATCGTCTTCATCGCCATCGCTTAACGCCTCTTCAAAATCCGCCTGGCGCTCCTGCACTTCGGCAAGGCTTGCTTTCACTTCGTCGGTCGCTTCGTTTAACACGCTTTCATTGGTGCAGTTGCTTTCTATCGCGTCCAGCGCACGCTGCAAACCCTCTACCCGCTGCTGATTGCCTTGTGACTGGGCATGCTCCAATTGCTGGCGAATATCAGTCGCCTTGCTTTCGCACAGGGCTTCTGCAGCGCTTGCCATGGATGGCAGTGCAAGCCCTGTCAGCAAGGCTACAACAGCTACGTTAACTACACGGTTTTTCATTGATTTTATCCCTTTTGAACGACTTATTGCTTAACGTAGTGTTACCACGCTATCGGGCGTTAGATAGCTAAATGGGATAACGGTTCTGACTTATTTTTGCCTTAGGTGTAAAAAACGATATAGATAGCAGAAAATACAATTTATTGTATAAGAACAATATTTAATATTCTTTTTTAGAATATTAAATCTGCTTTCATTGGATATCTGTCATGAATATTCAGCAACTGCGTATCGTTCGGGAAACTGTACGTCAGCATTTCAATCTGACTGAAGCCTCTAACGCGCTTTATACCTCTCAGTCAGGTGCCAGTAAGCATATTCGCGACTTGGAAGACGAGCTGGGCGTTGAGTTATTCGAGCGCCGCGGCAAGCGTATTCTTGGGTTAACCGTTGCAGGCCGCACGTTGATCGACTGCATTGAGCGCATCTTGCTGGATGTCGAAAATCTCAAGCGTTCGGCTCACCAGCTAACCCATGAAGACCAGGGAAGTCTTGCCATTGCGACAACGCATACTCAGGCACGCTATGCACTTCCCCCGATTATTGCCCAGTTCAAGAAGGCCTTTCCCAAAGTACATCTGGAGCTCCACCAGTGCGGGCCAGAGGAGATCGTTTCACTACTCAAGGCGGGCAAGGTAGATATAGGCATCGCCACCGAAGCGCTGCACGAAGAGAGCCAGCTTTTTGCCTGCTTTCCTTTTTATCACTGGTATCACGGGGTCATCGTGCCCGAACAGCACCCTTTGAACGACGGCTTACCGTTAACGCTTGAGCGAATCGCCGAGCACCCTATTGTTACCTACCATGACGGCTTTACGGGCCGAGCACGCATTGACACGGCGTTTACCTCGGTTGGCGTGTATCCCGATATCGTGCTGACTGCCCTGGATGCAGACGTTATCAAAACCTACGTTGAGCTGGGCATGGGCGTGGGGCTGATTGCCTCGATGGCCTATTACGAAGCGCGTGATCAAGGGCTTAAACTACTGGATGCCAGCGCGCTGTTCCCACGCAACACTACCTATCTGGCGCTACGGCGCGGTCATTTTCTACGCGGGTACGTTTATCAATTTCTTAAGCTGTGCCGCGATAACCTGGATGAAGACACCGTTCAGCGCGTTCTGGCAGGCCGCCAGGATTAACCTTAATCTCACACTCCACTCGCTAAGCTTAAAAAGTAATAATAAATCCATTTTATATTCGTTATTAGAATCAATAAACTTGCTTAGGCTGTCTTCCTACTTACATAAAAGCATCGGAGCAGCCAATGAACGTCTTTCACCCATCCATCCAATGGCCCCTTTCCAAGCTAGTGGCAGCCGCCTTATTGGGAGGCGCCGTATTCACCACCACGCTTGACCTACCGGCTATCGCTCACGCAGAAAGCGAGCGCGTCGAACTCCTTAACGTCTCTTACGACCCAACACGCGAGTTCTACCGGGAATACAATGCACTGTTCGGTGAATACTGGCGCGAACAGAACGGCCAAACCGTTACCGTACGTCAATCTCATGGGGGTTCGGGCTCGCAAGGCCGCTCAATTGTCGATGGCATTGATGCCGATGTGGCAACGCTTGCTCTCGCTTACGATATTGATGCACTTCACGACCGCGCCAACCTGATCCCCGAAGATTGGCAGTCGCGCCTGCCGAGCAACAGCTCGCCCTATACCTCGACCATCGTGCTACTGGTTCGCGATGGCAATCCCAAAAACATTCAGGGTTGGGGGGATCTCACTCGTGATGACGTAGAAGTCATTACGCCGAACCCTAAAACCTCAGGCGGGGCACGTTGGAACTTCCTGGCCCTGTGGGGCTATGGGCTCGAACAGTTCGATGGCGATGAAGAGCAGACATTCGACTTCATGCGCCAGGTTTTCGAGAACGTGCCGGTACTCGATTCCGGCGCCCGTGGCGCGACGAATACCTTCGTGCAGCGCCGTCTGGGCGATGTACTGCTCGCCTGGGAAAACGAAGCCATTCTTTCGGTAGAACAGCTGGGTAAAGGCGATTTTGAAATTGTGGTGCCAGAGCAAAGCATTCTGGCCGAGCCGCCCGTTGCGGTCGTGGATGCCAACGTCGACCGTAAGGGAACCCGTGAAGTCGCCGAGGCCTATCTGGAATACCTTTACTCTGATGAAGCCCAGCAGTTGGCTGCCAAACACTACTACCGCCCGAGCAACGCAAAGGTCCTGGCAGAGCACATTGATGCGTTTCCGTCGCTTGAGCTTTTCACCATTGATGATGTGTTTGGGGGCTGGCAAAGCGCCCAGGCGCGCTTTTTCAATGACGGCGGCGTTTTCGACGAGATTCTCGAATCGATCAACGCTCAATAATACTACTTCGCCACCTCGCCGGGAGCACTTGCTTCCCGGCCCTGTCTCTGGAAAACGGTATGTCGATAACGCTTGCCAAACGCCGGGTCATACCAGGTTTTGGTCTGACCATGGGCTTCACCCTGCTGTATATGGGCCTTGTGTTTCTTATCCCGGTGGGCGCTTTTTTGCTCTATACCACCAGCATGAGCTGGGAGATATTCTGGAGCGCGATTACCCAGCGTCAGGTCGTAGCGTCCTACAAGCTCTCTTTTGGCGGGTCGTTGATTGCGGCTACGATCAATCTGGTATTTGGCGCACTGGTAGCCTGGGTGCTGGTGCGTTACCGCTTTCCGGGCAGGCGCGTGGTCGATGCACTGGTTGACCTGCCATTTGCGCTCCCCACCGCCGTGGCCGGTATCGCGCTGGTGACACTCTATGCAAGCACCGGCTGGGTGGGGCAGTACCTGGAGATCTTTGGCATTCGCGTCGCCTATACCCAGCTGGGCGTCGTTGTGGCGTTGACCTATATCGGGCTGCCTTTTGTGGTTCGCACGGTGCAACCCGTTCTTGAAGACCTGGAAGCCGAATGGGAAGAAGCCTCGGCAAGTTTGGGCGCTGGCCGCCTGACAACCCTGCGGCGCGTGATATTTCCAGCGCTGCTCCCGGCCCTGTTGACCGGCTACGCCCTGGCCTTTGCCAGAGCGCTGGGAGAATACGGCTCAGTGGTTTTCATCTCGGGAAATCTGCCGTTTCGTACTGAAATCACCCCACTGCTCATCGTCTCCAAGGCTGAGCAGTACGACTATCACGGCGCCGCCGCTATTGGCACTGTCATGCTGCTGGCGGCGTTTTCCATGCTGCTGGTCATCAATGGCCTGCAGTGGTGGGCCGGTCGACGGTATGCCTAAAAGGAGTTCACTGTGAGTACTTCCCTAACCGCTACTCCCCTGCAGGATATTTCCTCCACACGCTGGCGACGCGCCACCGAAGAGCCTGCGTGGATAAGGCTAACGCTCATCACGCTCGCTTTGACGTTTGTAACGCTGTTTCTGGTGCTACCGCTAACCGTGGTGCTGTATGGCGCGCTTGAGCGCGGGATTGGCGTATGGTGGGCGGCCGTACAAGACCCCGACGCCTTGTCGGCCATTCGCTTAACGCTGCTGATCGTCGCTATCGTCGTCCCTCTCAACACCGTGTTTGGTATCGCTGCGGCCTGGGCCATTGCCAAATTCGAAATTCGCGGCAAACCCGTACTTATCTCACTGATCGACATGCCCTTCGCGATATCACCCGTGGTGGTGGGTTTGATCTTTGTCATTCTGTTTGGCTCGCAGGGCTGGCTAGGGCCTTGGCTCGCCGCCCATGATCTACGCATCATCTTCGCCGTTCCCGGCATCGTTATCGTGATTGCGTTCGGCACACTGCCGTTTATTGCCCGCGAGCTGATCCCGCTCATGCAGCAGCAGGGTAAAGAGGAGGAGGAAGCCTCATTAACGCTGGGCGCCAACGGCTGGAAAACCTTCTGGTACGTGACACTTCCCAATATCAAATGGGGCCTGATCTATGGCGTGATTTTGTGTAATGCCAGAGCCATGGGCGAGTTTGGTGCAGTTGCCGTGGTCTCGGGTCGAATCCGTGGAGAAACCAACACCATGCCGCTGCATATCGAAGTGCTCTACAACGAATACATGTTTACCGCCGCCTTTGCTGTGTCATCGCTGCTGACCGGTCTTGCGCTGGTCACGATCATCATCAAAAGCATGGTTGAGTGGCAGGAAGAGCGTCGTCAACGCATTGCCGCCACCTAACGCCAGCCTTACGCACACAAGAGAGCTTTCATGAGTATCGAGATCGATCACGTCAACAAACACTTTCGCGATTTTGTGGCCGTCGATAACGTCAGCCTTACATTCAACGAAGGTGAGCTAACCGCGCTGCTTGGCCCTTCAGGGTCGGGCAAGACCACGCTGTTGCGCATTATTGCAGGCCTTGAGCAGCCGGATACCGGACGCATTCGTTTTCACGGCGAAGACACCACGGACAAGCATGTCAGCCAACGTGGTGTCGGCTTTGTATTTCAGCACTACGCCCTGTTCAAGCATATGACGGTTTTTCAGAACGTGGCCTATGGCCTGACGGTGCGCCCCCGCCAGAGCCGCCCTAGCAAGGCTAATATCAACGCCAAGGTCATGCGCCTTCTCGAGCTGGTTCAACTGGACTGGACTGCACACCGTTACCCGCATCAGCTTTCCGGCGGCCAGCGCCAGCGCATTGCCCTGGCCCGCGCATTGGCGGTCGAGCCCAAGGTTCTGCTATTAGATGAACCCTTTGGTGCGCTGGATGCCAAGGTTCGTGCTGAACTGCGCCGCTGGCTACGACGCCTTCACGATGACATTCATGTCACCAGCGTCTTTGTTACCCATGATCAGGAAGAAGCGCTGGAGGTTTCCGATCGAGTGGTAGTTATGAACAAGGGCCGCGTAGAGCAGGATGGCTCGCCCGAGCAGGTTTACGACACGCCGGCCAATCCCTTTGTTTACCGTTTTCTCGGCAACGTTAATCTTTTTCACGCGCGGATTCATGATGGCGTGGCGCGGATCGGTGATATCCAGCTGCCTGCGCCAGAATTTCATGGCTACCATAACGAGCGCGGTGAAGCTTACGTGCGCTCCCATGAAATCGAAGTACTGGCCACACGGCAGCATGACGATGCCCTGCACAGTCAAATCGAGCTCGTTTCGGTTATCGGCCCGACAGTGCGCCTGGAGTTAAGAACCGACAACACCGAAACGCTGGTACATGCCGAGCTTTCCAAGCACCACTTTCATTCGCTAGGCCTCAAACAAGGCAGCGACGCCTGGATTAGGCCGACCCACAGCCGTATCTTCCTGCCCGATGAACGGGTAGCAAACGGCTAAACGCCCTGTAGATAAGCGCCCTTACTATACTCTTATGGGATTGATACGCCCTGGATAATCAGTCACTGCTAAACTAGAAGACTAATACCCTGGTGCAGGACACGCGATATGACACGGACCCATCATCTTAAACCAACGTTTCAGTTACGCTTGGCGCTGCATAATGATGTGGTCATCGGGCCGGGTAAAGCAGACCTGTTGGAGATGATCGACCAGACAGGCTCAATCTCAGCTGCCGGCCGGGCGCTTAAGATGAGCTATAAAAAAGCTTGGCAGTTGATTGAAACCATGAACAGCTACTTCCCGTCTCCGCTGGTTGCCACTCACTCAGGCGGCAACCAGCGAGGTGGTGCCCAGCTCACTGAGCTTGGCAAGCAGGTACTTACTCATTACCGTGCCTTAGAAAGCCAACTAACTATCGAGCAGTCTGATGATGCTCAGGCCTTGCTGTCACTGCTTTCGCCCATCAATCGCCCCGAAAACGAAGCTTAAGCGTAATTATTAATATCTTGAGCTACTCGACAATTCTGTATAATCTCCGCTATATCCACATGGAAATAACGGAATCATTCAATGAACAATGCCATATTTAATCGCCGCTTTTTAGCCGTTTCGTTAGTGTTGGCAATGCCCGTATCTGCTTATGCAACGGATAACGTTCAAGTAGCGGCAGCCGCCTCACTTACCGATGCATTTAATGAAGCTATTGCTATATATGAGTCTCAACATGATGTTGAGATAACGCCCATTTATGCCTCGTCCTCCACCCTGGCCCGGCAAATCGCTAACGGCAGTCCAACCGATCTATTTTTATCCGCTAACGTTCAGTGGATGGACTGGTTGGAAGAGCAAGGGATCAATATTCATGATCGCAGCGACCTTCTGCAAAACCGCTTAGCGCTCATCACGGCTAGCACTGACCTTCCAGAACACTTTACGCCAGGTGAAGACAGCGCTATTGCCACGCTTCTGAGTGACGAGGAGCGTCTATCCGTTGGTGATCCAGATCATGTGCCAGCAGGCATCTATACACGTCAAGCACTGGAAGCGCTGGGCGAATGGGTAACACTGGAATCAAGACTTGCGCGTGGTAACGATGTGCGTGCGGCACTCACCCTGGTTGAGCGACAGGAAACCCCCGTTGGCGTTGTGTATCAAACTGACGCTTTTGCCAGCGAGCGGGTAAGAACGCTGGGGCTCTTCCCAATCGATAGCCACGACCCTATTACTTACCCAATCGCGCTGGTGGATGCACAAGATAATGAAGCCGCTATAGCACTACGTGAGTGGCTAGCCAGTGATGAGGCGCTGAGGATTTTTGCAGCGTACGGTTTCGATACGGATATCGCAGCACCGTGACACTTTCACCGGCCGAATGGGAAGCCATAAGGCTAAGTCTGTTAATTGGCTTAGCCGCCGTGGCCTGGATTCTACCGCCAGGTATTGCCGTCGCCTGGTGGCTGGCTCGACACGAATTTCGTGGCAAGGCACTGGTAGACGGTCTCATCCACCTGCCTTTGGTATTGCCACCCGTGGTGGTAGGGTATTTATTGCTGGTGGCGCTGGGCAGGCAAGGCATCATTGGGCAATGGCTGTATAACGCGCTAGGCATATCGCTCCCCTTTACCTGGCAAGGCGCTGCGGTTGCCAGCGGTGTGATGGCCTTTCCCTTGCTGGTACGCGCCCTTAGACTTTCCCTTGAAGCGGTGGACCCTAAACTTGAAGCCGCCGCCAGCACGCTGGGCGCCAGCCGATGGCGGATATTTACCACTATCACTCTGCCGCTTGCCGTGCCCGGCCTACTCACCGGCACCGTGCTCGCCTTTGCACGGGCACTTTCCGAGTTTGGCGCGACCATCACGTTTGCCTCTAATATCCCAGGTGAAACCCGCACCCTGCCACTGGCGCTTTACACGCTGATTCAAACCCCAGGGCAAGAAGCGACGGCAGCCCGCCTGTGCATTATTGCCATTGTGATCGCCCTGCTTTCGCTGATCGCCTCTGAATGGCTGGCAAGGCGCACCCGACAACGCTTACAGGAACGCGATGGCTAATCGACCCAGCGACCCCAACAAATCAACGCCTGGCTCACTAACGCTGGCGGTGAAACAGCAATTAGGCCAGTTCCAGCTGGCCGCTACTCTGGATCTACCCGGTAGCGGTGTGACGGGCCTATTCGGCGCCTCGGGCAGCGGAAAAACCAGCTTGCTAAGACTCATCGCCGGCCTGGATAAGTCTGCTGAAGGCCATATTTACATTGGCGACCGTGCGCTACTCGATACTCAACGAGGCGTCTTTATACCTCCACACCGAAGACGTATTGGAGTGGTTTTTCAGGAAGCACGCCTGTTCCCCCATTATCAAGTGCGCGGCAACCTGACCTATGGAATGCCGCGCCACGCTACAAGTCGTTTTGATGAAATCATTGGACTACTGGGTATTGAAGCGCTTTTAGAGCGCATGCCAGGCACGCTATCCGGTGGCGAGGCCCGCCGTGTAGCGATTGGCCGTGCACTGCTCAGCGACCCACAGCTACTGCTTATGGATGAACCCTTAACGGGGCTAGACGGTGCGCGTAAAGAGGAGTTACTGCGCTATATCACGCGACTCACTCAGCAGGTGGATATTCCTGTCGTGTATGTCAGCCACGACCCGGAAGAAATCTCCGCCATCGCAGATCATCTGGTACTAATGAATAAAGGGCAGGTGCAGGCTAGCGGCAGCCTGAGCACGCTGCTTCAGCGCTTTGATTTGACGCACCAGCTAGGCGGCTTCGATGCTGCCTCGTTACTGGAGGGCGAAGTGGTTGCTCATGAAGAAGCGTACGGTCTTACCCACTTAGCATTAGATTGCGACCACCAGTTAGTGCTGCCCGGTACATCGGCGCCGTTAGGCCGCCGCTTACGTGTGCGTATTTTGGCCCGGGATATTGCCCTGGCGCTTACCCCACCCACCAACACCAGCTACCGTAACCAGCTCAACGCTACTATCAGCGATTTCACCATACTTCCCGAGGCGCCATATACCGTCGAGCTACGTTTAAGTATCGGCACAGTTGCTTTACGCGCACGGCTGACGCGCAAATCCTGGGATGAGATGGGCCTAAAACAAGGCATGCAGGTAACCGCGTTAATTCGCAGCGTCTCGTTTAACGCGCTTTAACTCTTAATAACTACGCAGCGGCCTGATTTTTTTCAACTAGCGTTGTTAGCATTTCGGTTTTTCTATGTTGATTAAAAAGCGCTGCTTTTATAAATAGCCCAATACTGAGATAGTTAGCCAAGGCTATGTTAGTTGACGGGAATAAACTTTATATTTTAGACACTTAGCCTTTAAACGCTATTAATTATGCTAGAATTCATCGCTATCAAATACCCAGCTTTTCTTTTTTTCATGTTCATTGACACATGCTAATAGAACGCCATCGTGGGTACGTTTTTTAGTGAGAGAATTTAGTTATCATGGCACCTGTCACGCTGATATTTCTGGCTATTTCCATGTCGGCCGATGCCTTTGCCGCCTCTATCAGCAAAGGCGCTGAATTAAACAAACCAAAATTTCATCATGCGATCGGCATTGGCCTGGTATTTGGCGTTATCGAAGCGATTACCCCCGTACTTGGCTGGGTGGCCGGAAAGGCATCACAACAGTATGTTGAGGCCTGGGATCACTGGGTCGCGTTTACGCTGCTTTCTGCCATCGGCCTGCATATGATTTACGCCGGGCTTAAAAATGAGGACAAGATAGAGCACCGCAAACAAACCTTGTGGCTGCTCATTTTAACCGCGACTGCCACCAGCATTGATGCCATGGCCGTCGGCGCAAGCCTTGCCTTTATTGATGTCGATATCATTGTCACCAGCTTAGCCATTGGCCTGACAACCACCGTAATGGCCTCCATTGGCACCGTGCTTGGTCACAAATTTGGCCAGTTCGTCGGCCACTGGGCCGAGCTTATTGGCGGTGTTGTGCTGATCGGCATTGGCGTTATGGTCCTTATTCAGCACACTGGGATATTATAAAAACGAGGTAAAGCCTTACCCCAGGCCAGCAATAGCGCTAACTCTCCAACCCTAGCCGTTGATGCCACTCGGCAAGGCTTTCATCTGGGTACTCGTCGAAACATTTATCTTGCGGCTGTGCGCTTACCTCAACCCAATCGGCCCGGCTTCCCAACATGATATGCGTCCGCTCAGGCGGTATCGGCAAATCCGTATCAATTGCCGAGGCAAAGGGATGCACAAGCTCAGGCCAATCGGGATCGTAAACCCATAGCGCTGTCGCACAATGCTTGCAGAAATGTCGCTCCCCAGTGCTTTGCTCGCCATTGATAACAGCTCGGTAGATCGAAATGTGCTCATCACCCTCCACATTAAGCGTTTTGCTTTTTCCACTGAGATTGATTGCGAAACCGCCTCCACCCGCTGTCTTGCGACACACAGAGCAGTAACAGAGATTAAAGGGATAGGGGTGGTGTGACCTCACGCTGAACGTCACGGCTTGGCAATGACATGATCCTTTGAGCAGCATAGTTACCTCCTTTGCAGCGGATACCATGCGCGAACACCCGCTTATACTTTTTTAAGTACTGTCTTAAGTACTGTCTTAAGTACTGTCTTAATCAATTTTCTAGTTACTCTCTTACTGTAGACAAAAATTCAGCGTAGTGGCTCTTACTAACTACCAGCAAAGTTCACCATGCGCGCTCTACTTTATATTGACGCCAGCATTCGTAGGCTTCCAATCCCAATCCATATCATGGGGATCGCCCTAACGTTTATGGTCTGGTCTAATGAAAAAGTTCGCATAACTACGATCAGGTTATCTATTACGATGCGGCCATCCAGCAACCAGCATTTATTTACCAGGCGTGGATAGGAACCGTGCTCACCCCTAGATGAAGAGCTTATGAGAAGACGCTAGACACGCGTATAAGCTGTTTTACTACCGCTCCTAGCGACTTGAGAGCGCCATATGCAGCAGCGGATAGGGGTTGCCCTGCCCATCCAGCGGCGAGCGTCCTATAACCGAAAAACCGATGTGCTGATAGAAACCTACTGCCTGCTCGTTCTGCTCATTAACATCTACCTTGGTGGCCGCCTGGGTATTGATAGCATGAGATACCAGCTGCACACCCACACCTTGCCCGCGCGTCTGTGGGGCAATAAACAGCATTTCGATATTGTCGTCGTTAACCCCGCAAAAGCCGACGATATCACCAGTATCGTTTCTGGCTACCATCAAATTAACCGCATCAAAGTACTGCTCAAGAATGAGCGGCTTTAGTGCCAATAGATCACCTTCTGACAGAAAATCGTGGGTCGCACGAACGGAGTCTTCCCATACTTCGATTAACACGGGGTAATCGGCTTTAGTGGCTGGCTCTATTTGCATTACTGTCTCGATCCTTTATTGCTCATTCAGCCGCTGGTTGGCTAACCTCGATAAACCACGCTGGCTGCATTGCAGCGAAATCCGTACGGATATTGGCGGGCAGGTAGCTTGCGGAATCCAGTACCATCGCCTCGCCATTTGCACGCTTGAACACTACCCAGTGCCAAAAATGCTTGCCGTCACGTTGATGTGGCTTGATCGCCAGCAGTGCCAGATCTGGCAGTGCTTGCCATGAGGTAAAGGGCGCCTCATCGGGTGACGTTACCACGTCCTTGTGTGCCAGCATTTTTCTTACGTACTGAGTATCGGACCAAAGCGATTCATCTTCTGCATAAATGCCCATGGCATTGGCGGTGGCTTTCATTTCAGGATAGGTATGACCCAGAATATTGGCGACCGAGGCAATACCGCAGCCGGTGGTTTCTTCCTGTATGACGGGATTCAGCACGGTTTCTGACTCTTTATGGATGATGATAGAACAACCTCGAGGTAGCGCTTGGCCTAGCACGACTACTTGATCGAATGAATACCGGCCATTTTCAAAATCTCATCGGTCGGCACCTGAACCAGCGCAGCCGCCGACATGCCCGATGCACGAATTGCCTGCTCGGCAATTATAGGTACCAGCGCGGTAGCCGATCCAACGCCGCCCATCAGCATGCTGGATCATCCACGAGTAGTACGGCGCCGTGACGGGAAGCGCTAACAGCTCATCGACCCACTCGCGGACATTATCTGGATACTCTCCCCACGGTGTTGGGCGCCCGCCCACGTCGCGCTCGAATACAACCGCAAGCCCTTCGCTGACAACCCCCTCCATAAAGGTCGTGCGCGGTTCATCGCGGTAGATTACCCAGCCTCTGGCCAGATGGTACAGCTCATGAAACAGCGTAAAACGTAACTGAGTACGAGCGGTCGCCGCGACACCGCCTTTACGGCTAGCATCTAGCCGATGCGACTAAATGTCGGCTTCTCAATAACTCATTGGGCCCAATTTCGAACCTTTAGGTAAACGTATTGATATACAGCGCTTCCACTTTATCGCGAGCCCACTGCGTTTTGCGTAAGAACTTCAACGAGGATTTGATGGAAGGGTCGTTGTGAAAGCAGTTGACGTTAATTTCTGCGTACAAACCATCCCAGCCATAACGCTCGACCAAGCGGGTTAAGATTTTTTCAAGGCTTAAACCATGTAACGGGTTGTTAGGCTGTGGATGGTTCATCGAGTGATTCCCTATGGCATATTCAAAGCCCTATCCAACGAGCGACAGGCTATAAATCACGAATATTAACAGAGGACATTGAAAAGCGCGGCGGAAGTAGCCTTCCGCCGCGCTCATTTAGGTTAGGGAGCGAAAATCTTTTCGCTCATCAAAGGCTTGAACCTTAGCGGTGCAGGTCGAACCGGTCGTTCTCCATCACCTTGACCCAGCCAGAGATAAACTTGTGAAGCATATGGCGCTCGCCGCCATCCGCGGCGTACTCCTCGGCAATGGCGCGCAGCTGCGAGTTCGAGCCATAGACCAGATCAACCCGTGTGGCGGTCCATTTGGTTTCACCGCTCTTGCGGTCCCGGCCTATAAAGCGCCCTTCGTCCTCATCAACCGGCTCCCAGACGGTGCCCATATCGATGAGGTTGACGAAGAAGTCATTGGTCAGCTGGCCCGGGCGCTGAGTGAAGATACCATCGGTGTTGTTATCACCGGCATTGATACCGATAGCCCGCATGCCGCCCAGGAGTGCGGCCATTTGGGGCGCGCTAAGGTTCAGCATAAATGCCCGGTCGATCATCAAGTGCTCGGCTGGAATAGGCGTCGATTGTTCCTGCATATAATTGCGAAACGCATCATGCCTCGGTTCGAGATAGGCATGGGCATCCACTTCGGTCATTTCCTGGGTCGCATCGGTACGCCCCGGCGTGAATGGCACGGTAATATCGTGCCCAGCTGATTTTGCAGCCATTTCGACTCCGACACTTCCTCCCAGAACAATCATGTCTGCTAGCGAAATAGTGGTATTGGAAGCGCCTTTGATCTTGTCTAGCTGGTCGATCACCTCCGCCACGCCGCCGCGCACGTTGATATCCCAACCGGTTTGCGGTTCAAGGCGGATGCGGGCACCGTTGGCGCCACCGCGATGGTCCGTCTGGCGGTAAGTACAGGCCGAGGCCCAGGCGGTTTCTATCAACTGTTTGGCAGTCAGCCCAGTATCGGTAATTGCCTGCTTGAGCGTGGCGATCTGTTCGTCAGAAACCAACGGCCCTTCATGCTTAGGCACCGGGTCTTGCCAGACGAGAACTTCCTCAGGCACCTGCGGGCCAAGATAGCGAGCACTTGGCCCCATATCGCGGTGAAGCAGCTTGTACCAGGCGCGGGCAAACTCGTCGGCCAGCACATCCGGATTCTCGCGGTACTCCTTGGATATCTTCAGATAATCCGGATCAACAATCATGGCCATGTCGGCCGCGTTCATTACCGGCGGATTTTTTCTGCCTTCAACATGCGCGTCGGGCACCCAGAACCCATCTTTAACCTCCACCGGCTCCCACTGATTGGCGCCCGCCGGGGACTTTTTGACTTGCCACTCGTGGGAGAAAATCGTCTCAAGATACGTGTTGTCCCACTTGGTCGGTGTGGGCGTCCAGGCACCTTCAAGCCCAGAGGTAATGGTGTACTCGCCCAGGCCTGTCTCGTGTTTGTTGGCCCAGCCAACGCCCATCTCATGAAGTTTGGCCTCTTCCGGCGCTCCACCCACGGCGTCGGCGGGCCCATTGCCGTGCATCTTGCCGAAGGTGTGGCCACCCACCGTCAGTGCCACGGTTTCGCGGTCGTTCATTCCCATACGGGCGAAAGTTTCGCGCACGTCCATCGCGGATTTTGCTGCATCAGGCACGCCGTTGGGGCCTTCGGGGTTAACGTAGATCAGCCCCATCTGCACCGCGGCAAGCGGGTTATCAAGCACCCGGCTACCGTCTTCGAAGCTGCCGGTATAGCGCTCGTCTTTGTCACCCAGCCACTCATTTTCAGGGCCCCAATAGATATCGTCCTCTGGCGCCCAGATGTCGGCGCGGCCAAAACCGAAGCCAAAGGTCTTGAAGCCCATGGTTTCAAGCGCACGGTTGCCTGCGAATACCAGCAGATCAGCCCAGGAAAGCTTCTCGCCATATTTCTTTTTGATGGGCCACAACAGGCGGCGTGCCTTGTCCAGGTTGCCGTTATCGGGCCAGCTGTTAAGCGGGGCAAAGCGCTGCGCACCGGTGCCGCCACCACCGCGTCCATCAAGCGCACGATAGGTGCCTGCCGCGTGCCATGACATGCGAATAAAGAACGGGCCGTAATGTCCCCAATCGGCAGGCCACCAATCCTGAGAATCGGTCATCAGCGCATCAACATCGGCACTCAGCTCGTCGACATTGAGCTGTGCAAATGCCTTACCGTAGCGAAAGCTCTCGCTGAAAGGATTGGCATCCGGGTGTTTCTGATGCAGGACATTGAGGTTGAGCTGGTCGGGCCACCAGTGTTCATTGCCTTGCAGGCTCGGCGTGGTACGCGCACCCCATTCACGGCGTGTAGGCTTTTGATCAGACACGTTATTCTCCTCGACTAAATGCTGGGCTTATTGAGCATTCAAGTGATATTTCTGATCACGCCAAGCGCTAACCACACCGCCCGACCTGCGATAGAAAGCCCTGAGTGATTCCATAAGCCATCACGTTAACGAAGGATTCAACTTCGAAACCATCAAGATACAGTGAAGGATTCAATAGAGAGGTCGTCAAGGCGAAGAATGTTAAGTAAACAGCTAAGGGGTTGTTTATGGGGCAGGATGGGCTGTTCGTTGCAAGGCCAAAAGAATTTCATTTTCAACGTCGCTGCTAGACTCACCATTGTCAGCTCTATTCAAAATGAATGTTATCAATGCCTTCTTTGCAGACTATGATGGTGGCTCACGGCCTGACCACATGGCCCTACGCTGCCTCAACCTATGAAGAGCTGCCATGGATGACAATCGCGCGAATACGCTGGACAAGGCCACGAGTGCTGGCTTGATTCTGCTTGCCGTTATGCAGGGCGTAGTACTATTGGCGCTTCACTTGGCAATTGACCATGAGCACTGGTTAGCCGCTGACCAACGCTGGCTCAAGGCACTTTACATGGTAACGCTCGCGCTACCCGCGTTTTATCTGATCAGCCTGGAGCGGCTGCATGATCGGCTCAACTGGCTGCCGCTGCTGCTGGCCCCGCTGCTATTTTGGCTGGGTTGGCACCTTGGCTGGGTCGAACAGACGCCCGAGCAGCCGCGGGCGCGGCATCAGTTCACCTTTGCCTTTTGCGTGGCGGTTGGCGTAGCGCTATTTATCCTGGCGGTGTTTTTTCGTAGCAGCGTCGCTAGCAGAGTCTGGCCTCCCGCCTACTCTCCGCTGTTGAACTACTCCTGGGAGTTTGCTCTGACGCTTGCCCAATTGGCGCTGTTTATTGGCGTGTTCTGGAGCCTGTTGTGGCTGGGGGCGGCGCTGTTTGATGCGATTGGCCTAGACATTTTTGAAACGCTTTTCAGCGAGCCTGCTTTTATCTATCCCGTCACCTGGCTGGTGATTGGTTTAACGCTGGTGATGATTCGTAACCGCTTTCGCCTGATTCAAAGCGTGCGGCAGATGGGTGAGGCGCTTATCAAGGCATTGCTACCGTTGGTGGCGCTTATCATTCTGCTGTTCTTTGCCGTACTTCCCTTCACCGGCCTGCAACCCGTGTGGGATACGGGCAGCGCTTCCTCCATATTAATGGCGCTGATGCTGACCCTGCTGCTGTTCTTCAACGTTGTCTTTCATCAAACATATGGCCCATCTCCCTATCCAACTTGGCTACGCCGCGTCATCTTACTGGCCGTTGTATTGCTGCCGGTGGGTAGCGTGCTAGCCGCCTGGGCGCTCTGGCTGCGTATTGATCAATATGGCCTCAGCTTGGACAGGCTGTGGGCTGTCCTACTACAAGTGCTAACCGCGGCGTTTACTTTAAGCTACAGTCTGCTTCTGCTCTGGCGGCGCCGGGCAGCGCTTCCCGCTCTGCAGCGCGCCAACGTCGGCCTGGCCCTACTGGTGTCCATTGCGTTGATCGTGGTGAACACGCCGCTGGCGGATATGCGCCAGTGGGTTGCCGAGAATCAAGTTAAGCGGCTGCTGGATGGCCGTACAACGGCCGAGGCGTTTGATGTTAACTACTTGCGCTTTCAGCTCGGCCAGCCAGGCGCCCTGGCCTTGCAAACCCTGGCAGAGAGCGAACTTGCCCAGTCGCAGCCTGAGTTTGCCCGACGTATCGAGCTTTCGCTCAAGCAAACCGAGCGCTGGAGCCAGGAACCGCTGGTGGATACCCAAGAGCTGAATGACGTCGCCCAGCAGTTCAAGGCAAGCCCTGACGGCGCCTCACTTCCCGAGCCCTTGCTGAACCTGCTGGTTGAACAGAACTCCACCTGTTTAAGCCAGACGGAACCCTGCCAGACCCTGCAGGTAAGCAGCGACACACCCTTCCAGTGGTTGATTTTTGAACCCTATAGCGCGGTGGGCAATGCGTATGGCGAACGGAATGGCGACTGGCTGTTGTTCGGCCATTTGATGCTACTCGGCGCCACTCAGGCGCAAGATGATCAGACGTGCCAAACGATTCCGACTACGAATGATCTGGCACGTATTGCGGGGCCAGCCGATGTTTACCGAAGCGGCAGCTGCCTTTATAACCTGCGGCCGACGCTTGAAAACGCTAAGCAGCAGCTTTCTATTCAACTTGATGAAAACAGACAAGCACAGCGGGAATAGCCCGTTGTGCTTGTCTGTTCAGTTACCGAGCGAGCCTTTCTCTTTTTCTATCTCTCTTTCTCCCTAGCCCGGTCTCTAACTCTTTTCTATATGCAAGCCCACTCCAAGTACTACCCGGTCATTGTTCTTCTGCCATTCAAGGATAGCTGGCTGGGTAGGATGGGGTATCTAGCGTGGGGCTGTGATGACTGACCAAAGGGCCGGACAGCTTACGCAGCACCACGTAGAACACTGGGGTCAGGAACAAGCCAAACAGCGTGACACCAATCATGCCGGCAAACACCGCGGTACCCAGCGCCGCCCGTACCTCGGCACCCGCACCCGTGGCGATCACCGAAGGCAACACCGCCGCCGTAAAGGCGATAGACGTCATGATGATAGGCCGCAGACGCAACCGGCAAGCTTCCAGGGCTGCCTCCACCACGCTCTTGCCCTGCAGCTCCAACTCTCGGGCGAATTCCACGATCAGGATGGCGTTTTTACACGCCAGGCCAATCAATACTACTAGCCCTACCTGTACGAAGATGTTGTTGTCACCCCCGCCAAACCAAACGCCTATCAGCGCCGCCAGCATCGACATCGGCACGATCAGAATCACTGTCAATGGTAACGTCCAGCTTTCATAGAGTGCCGCCAATACCAAAAATACCAGCAGGATCGATAGCGGGAAGACCACCATGGCCGCATTGCCCTGGGTGGATTGCTGATAGCTCAGATCGGTCCATTCCAATGCCATACCCGGGGGTAACACCTCTGCCGCCAACGCGTTGATAACGTCCATCGCCTGAGCAGAAGAGAGCACCCGAGGGTCGATCTCTCCGGCGAGATCCGCGGCGGGATAACCGTTGTAACGCAGTACTGGGTCCGGACCGAAGGTTTGTTTGATATTCACCATCGTACCAATCGGCACCATCTCACCCTGGTCATTGCGGGTACGCAGTTTGGCGATATCTTCCACGCTTGCCCGATAAGGGGCGTCCGCCTGGGCGATGACCTGCCAGGTGCGACCAAAGCGGTTGAAGTCATTCACATAGGTCGAGCCAAGGTAGGTCTGCAAGGTGTCGAAGAGTTCAGTCAACGGCACGCCCTGGGCTTTGGCTCTCAACCGATCGACCTCTGCATCCAGTTGAGGCACATTCGATTGATAGCTGCTGATAGGAAACCCCAACCCAGGCGTTTGGGCAATCGCGCCCTGGAGTTGATTAACGGCCTCCTGCAAGGCTCCATAGCCAAGATTACCGCGATCCTCGATAAACAGCTGGAAACCAGAACCGTTGCCCAACCCCAGAATCGGCGGCGGCATGAAGGAGAACGCAAAACCCTCTTTCAAACCGCCAATGCCCTGATTGATGCGAGCATTAATGTCAGCGGCGCCAAGGGTGCGCTCACCAAAGGCGCTGAGAGTAAGAAAAGCGACCCCGGTATTGGAGGTATTGGTGAACTGCAGCGCATTCAAGCCAGGAAAGGCTATGGCGTGCTCAACGCCTTCAGTCTCCATGGCGATATCCACCACGTCCTGAAGCATTTGATCGGTTCGCTCCAGAGACGCGCCTTCCGGCAGAATGACGCCTGCAATCAGGTAGAGTTTATCCTGCACCGGAATAAACCCGGGCGGCACCGCCTTGAACATCACACCGGTGCCCAACAGCAACAGCGCGTAAACCACAAACACCGCGCCACGGTGCTTCAGGGAGCGAGCCACACCGCCCTGATACTTATTGGAACTAGCGTTAAAAAAGCGATTGAAGGGACGGAAAATCCAGCCAAACAGCTTATCGATGATGCGGGTGAGACGATCCTTGGGCGCGTTATGGGGCTTGAGCAGCATGGCTGCCAGCGCGGGCGACAGGGTCAGCGAGTTAATGGTGGAGATCACCGTGGAGATAGCAATCGTCACCGCGAACTGGCTATAGAATTGACCAGTCACCCCCGACAGGAAGGCCATGGGAATAAACACCGCACACAGCACTAGGCCTACGGCGATAATCGGGCCGGAGACCTCGCGCATGGCCTGATGCGCGGCGGCCTGCGGCTTAAGGCCTTCCTCAATGTTCCGCTCGACGTTTTCCACCACCACAATGGCGTCGTCCACCACGATACCGATGGCCAGCACAAGACCAAACAGGGTCAGCGTGTTGATCGAGTAACCCAGCAGGTAGAGCGCCCCAAAGGTGCCGATCACCGAGACCGGTACCGCCAGTAATGGAATAATAGAGGCGCGCCAGGTCTGCAGGAACAGCGTGACAACCAGCACCACCAGCAGCACGGCTTCCAGCAGGGTGGCGATCACTGACTTGATGGAGTCATTGACGAAGATGGTGGTGTCGTAGACCGCTTCATATTCCACGCCTTCCGGGAATTGCTCGGAAAGCTCGTCCATGGTGGCGATGACCTGCTCGCGAATCTCCAGCGCATTGGCACCCGGAGCCTGGAATATCCCCACACCCACCGCGCTATTGCTATCCAGCTGTGAGCGCAGCGTATAGTCCCCGGCGCCCATTTCCAGCCGCGCCACATCAGAAAGCCTGAGGATTTCGCCGCTGTCGCCACGCGTTAGTACGATGTCACCAAATTCCTCAACCGTTTCCAGCCGCCCACGGGCGTTGATCAACGTTAGGGAGTCACTCTCCTCAATGGGCTCGGCCCCTAGCTGCCCGGCGGAGACCTGCACGTTCTGTTCACGCATGGCCCCCACTACATCGCTGGCGGTCAGGCCGCGGGCGGCTATGCGGTCGGGGTCCAGCCACGCCCGCATCGCGTAATCCCCGCCGCCGAATATCTGCGCATCACCGATCCCCTCGATCCGTGCCAGGCGATCACGCACATTCAGCCGCACATAGTTACGTAAGTAGAGGGTGTCGTATTCGCCACTGGGAGACGTCAGGTGAACGACCATCAGAAAGGTCGGTGACTGCTTTTGGGTGGTGACGCCTTGGCGGCGCACAGCTTCCGGCAGCCGGGCTTCCGCCTGGCTGACGCGGTTCTGCACCCGAACGGCGGCCTGTTCGGCATCGGTGCCTGGGCGGAAGGTGACGGTCATCTGCAGCACGCCATCGGAGCCCGCCACGGACTTGAGGTACATCATGTCCTCGACGCCGTTGATGGCCTCTTCTAAAGGCGTGGCGACCGTCTCGGCGATCTCCTTCGGGTTAGCGCCTGGGTAGACCGTGCGCACCACCACGGAGGGCGGCACCACGTCCGGGTATTCGCTAATCGGCAGGTTGGGAATGGAGATCAACCCTACCGCCAGAATAATGATCGACAGCACCGCCGCAAAAATCGGTCGGTCCACGAAGAAACGTGAGAAGTTCATGGCGGTTTATTCTTCCCTGGCAGCAATGGAGGGTTGGGCATCAACCGCTGGCGCAGTCGCTACGCTTTGCGGGCTCACTTCCATGCCGGGGAAGAACACTTTTTGTACACCGTTGACGATCACCCGGTCACCGGCGTTAAGCCCTTCGGTAATAACCGTTTGTTGCCCCACCTGGCGCCCAGTGGTTACCTGGCGCCGCTCTGCCAGGTTGTTTTCATCGAGGACATAGACGTAGCGGCGATCCTGATTGGTCAATACCGCCTTGCGGTCCACCAGTAACGCTTGCTCTAAACGTGCGACCGGCATGTCGACCCGTGCGAATTCCCCGGGGCGGATGCGGCCATCCGGGTTGGCTAACACCGCCCGGAATTGCAGGGTGCCCGTATTGGGGTTTAAGTGGTTATCGATAAAGTCCAGGGTTCCCTTGTACTGCCGCTGAGGGTCGCCGCCCAGCTCAATGCTCAGGCTGTTCGGCGCGTCACCGACCAGCAGTGCCTGGCTGGCAAACGCGGCCTGTTCGTCAGCCTCAAAATAGACGTGGACTGGATCAATGCTCACCAGCGTGGTCAATAAGCTCTGATCGGCATTGGCCAGGTTGCCGCGGGTCACCATTGCCCGACCGGCGCGACCACTGACCGGTGCCGTAATGCGAGTGTATTCAAGGTCAAGCTCGGCGATATCTAACGCCGCTTGCGCGGCATCCACCATGGCCCGATTATTATTCAGGGCCGCCTGACGCTGGTCATGAACCTCCTGAGAAATGGCTTGGCGCCCCACTAACACCCGAGCCCGTTCGGCCTCGCTTCCCGCCTGGGCCAGTTGGCTCCTGGCCTGAGCAAGATCCGCCTGGGCGGCGCCAACACGCGCCAGATAAGGGCGTTGATCAATCAGAAATAGCAGATCCCCTTGGGCTACCAACTCGCCCTCTTCAAAAGCAACTTCCTGAATATAGCCGCTCACCCGCGCCCTTAACTCGACCGTTTCAGCGGCCTCTACGCGCCCGGTGAACGACTCACTTAACACCACTGGTTGAGCCACGACTTCTGCCACATCAACTTCCGGTGGCGGTGGTGCAGGCGCTGACACTTCTTCGCTCTTAGCCTCGCATCCTGACAGCAAGGCCGTTAGCAGCAGAGGCAGGATCACCGCCCGGCCGCCTGCAAGACGGGTTCTTTGTAAAAGGCTTCCCATGATTACTTGCTCCAATGGCCACCGGCTTCCGATAGCTAGATTGTTCATTACGTTTTTAATTACGTGCTTGTGTACGTTCTTGAATAGGCCCGTAAACAGATTCGCACCGCGCTGGCTTTTAACGCGTCGGTTAAGCTGCGAAAGAGCGACAGACGAGGGTGGTGGCATGAAGAGGCTGAACAGACAGGCATGCCCATCAAACGTCACTCACGATAGGCGAGACGAGCGAATGTCAGGTAGCGCGTTCCTGCGGCATGATTGCCTGATTCTGTCGTGAGGCGTGAGTCGCTAAACAAGGTTGGAAGATCGTGAAAGCAGTGTGTTTTCGCCTCTATGCATTGTGTCTGTTTAATGACACACGGCAAGGGTTGCCGATTTCAACGCGGTGATTGCCTAATTCTGCAAAACCCAACGAAAAGCCTTCGGTTCCTGAAGCGTAGGCATATACTGCAATCTGTTAAGGAGGAAAGCCATTGACCGTTATCGTGCCTGAGCAAATCACCCATTTCAGCGACAGCCTGCCACAGCAATTGAGCCACGTCGTGCGGCGCTGGTCCCCCCTGGAAGCACTGCAGGATACGGCAATTGCCGAGGTCCAACTGATACGCGCTGACGCCCCTACCAGTTTTCACTGTGCCGTTTATGAACCGTGCCTATGCTTTGTGGTTCAGGGCAGTAAGACCGTGCTATTGGGAGACAAGGAGTTCGTCTACAGCGGCCCAAGCTATATGGCGAGCGCCATTGATCTTCCTGTGGTAGGTAGAATTGACCATGCCACGCCAGAGCAGCCCTATCTGGCGGTTAAGGTCTCGGTGGATCCTCAGGAAGTCGCCGGTTTGATACTCGAACTGGGCGACAAGGCACTGCCCACGGGGAGCGATGTCATCTGCTCCAAATTGGACTGCGGCTTAACGTCGGCTCCCATGGATGCCCGGATGCAGGGCGCGCTCTATCGATTATTAAGTCTGCTCGACACACCGGAAGATATAAAGGTGCTCTCCCCCCTGGCTCGTCGAGAGTTAATCTATCGAGCCCTGATGGGCGACCTGGGGTCTCATATGCGCCGGTTTACCGCCTCGGATTCTCAGGCGAATCGGATTGCGCGGGTCATCTATGCGCTTAAAGAGCACTTTACCCAGCCCCTGAAGATCAGCGAACTGGCAGCGGCTGCCAATATGAGCGAGTCGACGCTTTACCACAGCTTTAGGCAAGTCACCCGAATGTCACCCCTGCAGTATCAGAAAAAGCTTCGCCTGCACGAAGCCCGGCGACTCATGCTGGCCGAGGGGCTGGAAGCGGCCACCGCCAGTTACCGGGTGGGATATGAAAGCCCTTCCCACTTTAGCCGCGAATATAGCCGCATGTTTGGCGCCCCCCCACGTGCCGACGTTAGCCAGCTAAGAGGCATCGCGGCAGCCTCAGCGAGCGCTTGATTAAGGCTGACAGGCGCAAGGCGCTTAAAGCTCCCCGCGCCTACCCATTACAGGACACTCAGACGATGACGCTGTTTTCAAACATGCATCTCAGCGTTAAAGCCTTTCCAGACCTTTAAGCAGCTCTTCGTGGAAACGCTCGGGTTCCTGAATTTGCGGCGAATGGCCAAGCTCTGGAAATTCGACCAGCGTTGCCTGCGGAATGGCGTTAGCGGCCTGTTCACCCAGCACATCGTACCGGCCCAGGGTTTCCTGAACATCTTCCGGCGCTTGCGCCTTGCCGATGGCGGTGTTGTCCTTCTCGCCAATCAGTAACAGCGTAGGCATCTGCAATTGATCAAATTCATGAACCACCGGCTGAGTAAAGACCATGTCTGACGTCAGCGCCTGATTCCAGGCGACCAGTTCTCCGTCTTCGCCAGCGTACATACCTGCCAGCATTTCTACCCAACGGTCGTACTCAGGCTCCCAGGTATCCACGTAGTAGGTACTTTCCTGATAGGCGCGGATGCCCTCAGCGGTTTTTTCAAGCTCGGATTGATACCCTTCATCAATGCTCTGGTAAGGCACGCCAAGGGCTTTCCAGTCCTCAAGCCCAATCGGGTTAACCATTACCAGCTGCTCGGTCTGCTCCGGGTACATCAGTGCAAAACGTGTGGCCAGCATACCGCCCATGGAATGGCCCATCACGGTCACGTCATCTACATCCAGATCCTCCAGCAGTGCCTGGGTATTGGCCGCTAGTTGGTGGAAGCTAAACTGATAATGCTCAGGCTTGGTCGATTTACAGAACCCCACCTGATCCGGCGCGATGACGCGGTAGCCCGCATCAGTCAGCGCTTCAATCGTGTCTTCCCAGGTACCCGCGCAGAAATTCTTGCCGTGCATCAGCACCACCGTGCGGCCGTTGGCGCTGCCCTCTTCCGGCTGAACATCCAGGTAGGCCATCTGCATGTCCTGGCCTTGAGAACTGAAATCGAACCGCTCGACCGGGTAGGCGTATTCAAAACCGGACAGTTCACCGTCGTATTGAGGTGCGTCTTCAGCCGAGGCGCTGCCGATGTAGCCAGCCGCGAGTGCGGCGCCCATACAGTTCACCAGTAACGTACGTGCAAAAACCGGACGTACCATTGTGTCGCTCCTCTCTTCCATGGATTTAGTGACATGGAAGAGTATGGCAGCATTTGTCAGACATGCCGCCTTTAAGCTTTTTCGTCTGCTGAAGTATCTTGTGCGCTGAAAGCGGTAATGATGGTGTTAGTAGTGATAGCGACACGAAATTATCGTAATAGCTTGGTCGTCCACGGCGTAAACCAAGCGGTTGGTATCATCAATACGGCGGGACCAGAAGCCAGCCAGGTTTTCCTTTAATGGCTCTGGCTTACCGATGCCCTCAAAGGGCGAACGTTTTATATCGTTGATCAGTTTATTAATTCGCTTTAGCGTCTTTTTGTCTTGTGTTTGCCAGTACAGATAGTCGATCCACGACTCATCGGTCCATGACAGCAGGCGATTACTCATCAACCAACTCTCTTTGGGTTGTTTTTCCTGCTTTGAACTGCGCAATGGAACGATTTAGATGCTCAGCGTTGGCTGGTGAACGTAACAGGTGCACCGTTTCCATCAGGCTGTTGTAGTAATCCAATGACATGACCACCGCATCCTCAGCATCACGCCGGGTAATAACAGTGGTGTCTGCATCGTTAACGACACTATCCAACACGGCTTTTAAACCATTTCTGGCTTCTGTAAAGGATACGATTCGCATGGAACCTCCACATGTACATTTTAAGGTACAAGTATGCGCTCGAATGCTCAACCTGTACAGTCTATGGGACATAGTTTTTTTGACGATTTGGCTTTTCTATCCCGACTTCAGGATTAAACCTGTAAAATCCGTAACGCTTATGGCGAACGATATTCAAGCGGCCGGTTCTCATCAGCTTGCAAATTAGCGATAAAATTCAACAAAAAATCTTACCGGACCCAATGGCTTGATATGATGTTTTATCGTTGGCTCTACAACACCATACCGCTCTGGGCTTAGCTCGATGATATCCAGTGCAGGCTCTTTAATCGTGTACTCCAGCAAGCCTTCAAGCACCACAATCTTGCCCCATACACCGTCTTTGGTAGTGTGGTCCTTCAACAATCCCGTGGGAACGCTCTCTTCGGTAAATTCTGGCGTTCTTTTATAGGGAGAAACATTTACGGGTAAATCTTTCATGTTATCGGCTCCTTGTAGCTAATTAGATATTCAGAACGCTCAGAATCGAGAAAGAGAAGATTGATGCTTGATGGGAAATTGCCACCAAGTACCGCGCCTGCCTCACCGTGAACCTGAGTTAAGCCGGAACGCTCGAAGTGTTTAGCCGCAAGCTTTCACAACCGCCGTCGTGGCCGATCCCATTGCCTTACACTAAGCTTGAAACGATTTTTATACTTTACAGCAGAGGCTCACGTGCGTGCACTTTCCCGTAAGAAGCAGATTCTGGGCCTGATTGGCTGGCTGGTATTGGCCTATATCGCCGCCGGCATAGGCGCCGTGGCTTCCATCAACGCCGCGTCTTTCTACGAATCACTCCAACAGCCCGCTTGGGCGCCGCCCGCTTGGTTATTCGGGCCGATGTGGACAACACTTTACGGCCTGATGGGCATTGCCGCCTGGCTTGCCTGGCGCGAACCCGGCGCCCGGCCCGCGCTTGTGGTATTCATAATACAGTTGGCGCTTAACGCCCTTTGGACCTGGCTCTTCTTCGCCTGGCAGCTGGGCGCTATCGCCTTTATCGGCGTGGTCGCGCTCTGGGTGTTGATTTTAATTACGCTGGTGATGTTTTGGCGGCTCAAGCCGTTGGCAGGTGTGCTGCTAATGCCTTATCTCGCCTGGGTCAGCCTAGCCTGTGCGCTTACCTGGAGTGTGTGGCAGCTTAATCCGCAGGTGTTGGGGTGATGAACGGCCAAACATGGCATTGGACGGAATAACTATTAAAGAACAGGCAGCCATGGCTTCCTGACGTACTCTACTTATCATCCCAATTATAAATAGAGGGATTACCACGCATGAGACTCAAGCAACGTACGGCACTCATTACCGGCGGGGCCAGCGGCATCGGTCTGGCAACGGCTGAGCGTTTTCTTTCCGAAGGCGCGAGCGTGGCACTACTAGACCGGGATAACCATGCGCTGGCTAGGGAATGTGCTCGGCTTGAGCGCGAAATTGGCCGCCCTGTGGTGGGCGTGGAAGCCGATGTAGCTGACACGACAGCGATAAATCGCGCGGTCGCGGCAGTCACCGATGCCTTGGGACGAATCGATATTGTGATCAATGCCGCTGGCGTCAACGTTTTCTCAGACCCGCTTGAAACCGATGAAGCCACTTGGCGGCGCTGCCTGTCGATCAATCTGGAAGGCGCATGGCGGGTCATACAGGCTGCGCTACCCGGCATGTTGGCCCGCGAGTACGGCCATATCGTCAACATCGCCTCCGTCCACGGGCACAAAATTATCCCCGGCGCCTTCCCGTACCCGGTCGCCAAGCACGGCCTGATCGGTTTGACCCGCTCACTGGGAATCGAATATGCGGCGCATGGTATCCGCGTCAACTCTATCTCACCCGGCCTGATTCGCACGCCGCCCGCTCAGGCTTGGCTGGCCGACCTGAGCGAAGCCGAACGCCAACACCAGATAGACTTGCTGCCGTGCCGTCGCATCGGTGAGGCCGATGAGGTCGCCAACACGGCGCTTTTTCTAGCCAGCGATGAAGCGCGTTTTATCAATGCCACCGATATTCTGATCGATGGCGGTCGCAGCCAGGTCTACCACTCGTGACGCAATTGCTAACTGGTAACCTTCGGCGACGAAGAAATTACTACATAGGCAGGCACAATTACTGATCGAAATTCGGTAATTAGTTACCGAGTTCGATTTAGCGGAATTATCTACTTACAACCGCTTCGGATTTTCGGGGCGATTACACTGATAACGCCGCATTACGGGCGCACTATTTGGTGCCGCATTTCAATTAACTGATGTTCGCCCACAACTTCTACTTCTTTGATGAACTCAAATCCAAACCTTTCGTAGTAACTTCTAAGGTAACTGTGAGCGTGGATTTCAATAAAATTGACACCTATATTTTGCGCATATTGAATTATTGCTTGGACAACTTTCGAAGCGACTCCCATTCCTCGGTATACCTCACTGACCGCTACCCTGGCCATAATAGAAGAACCGTCTTCTTTCACTGTTAGGCGAGCCGTAGCCATTGGTTCACCGTTTTCAGTTACTAACGCATGGAATGACTCCTCATCTAATCCATCAAGGTCTAACTCTGCTGGGATCTGTTGTTCACGTGTAAACACCTGATAACGGATACCTTGAGCCAGCTTGATCAACTCAGAATCATTACCGATAGTTACTTCCATTGTTATTTCCCTCCAAGTAAATAACGCAGAGCGCATCGGTGCCTTTTACAGAGCGGAACGACGTAAAAGGTATCCGTGAGATGCGTATGCCTTATACACCAGACTTGGCCTTTTGAATCAAAGTAGCCAACTCAGGCGCAATTGGTATTTTCTTGAATGGGCTGACATTTGCGCCCCCTGTATTGCCTTGAGGTACTAACCCAAATACGGTTTTAGTCGCAGCCCCAACAATTCTGAAAACCTGACCCAACATTTCTCGGACTGAGTGATTACGAGTTGCCCACATCAGCATCAATACATGCACCTTAACATGCCAATAAGTTGATTCCTGCCCAAGCACATGCGCCCGTTCTAGATGAGCAAACTCTTGCTGGATATCACCGACTGACCTCGCCAGCTTTGCATTCGCCAGCTCTGCTTCGACGTAAGATGCTATTCGCTGTGAAAAAGTACGTTGCATGAAGACCTCCTAGGGATATAACGAGGCTGTAGAAAAACCCGATTTCGAGCTATCTCCACCGCCTGTTGTTCTTATTCATTTACCCAGCCGGTCATCTGGCTGAGTAAGCTTAATATCGGCATTTAGCCGCTTGAGCGCCCAGCTTAAGCCAGTTGAAGATGTTCTTTTGAGCTCACAAAGCAACATACCCCGCTCCAAGCCCTTCATGACGCGGCCAAGTGCCCATAATTCGCCAACTTCTCAATATTGTGCACCAGACAGTAGAGCTGCCACTGGCCCTGTACTTTCTTCTTGCCCCGCAGGCTAAAGCGGTTCAGCCCCTTCGTTGTGCCAATATTTCCGAACACCGGTTCTACGACTGACATTCGATGGCTGTAAATCTCTTTGCCCTTCGGGCTATCAACTCGATGCTTCATCCAGTCCGTGTAATTGGATAAGCGTTTGTTCTCAATAATAAAAGACACTTGTCGCCCTGCGCCGTTACGATGGTCGGCAGAGCTTGGGG